>CAYZNC010000236.1:0-10532 GCA_964478555.1 uncultured Bacteroidales bacterium
CCTCTAAAATAGGTGCCGATAATATCTGCGTCCACAAAATGCAGAAAATGCAATATTCTACCAATGGTAAAACTTTTAAAGATTTGCAAAATATTGATATATCAGCAGTTTACAATTCCAGTTGGGCTGATTGTAGTGCAAAACTTCCGGAATTGCCCGACAGCGTAAAATCAAATATTTATATACGCTGGATACCAGATACTACAAGTCTTTTAATTGGGGTAGCATCAGGCACCGAAGGATTTTATCTGGCCAATGTTTTTGTATTCGCAGATAAAGCAATTGTTAATGATACTGCTGCACCTATGTTAATATCTACGATACCGGCAAATAATTCCACAACAGCATCTGCCAACTGATCGATTGTATTAACTTTTAACGAAAAAGTTAAGGCTGGTACCGGAAGCATTGCATTCAATGGGAAGACGACAACTCCGGTTTTTGGTTCGAAAACAATTTCTTTCCTTTATTCCGATCTTGCTTATGGTACCTCCTATTCTTTTACTATTCCTGCGGGAGCCATAACAGATTTGTCTGGTAATGTGTTTGCCGGAACAAAAATTAATTTTTCAACCATGATACGGCCTCAACCCATTGCACGCCTTTACGATGCTGTAATAGATAAAAATGGAACCGGCGATTATACAACCATTCAGTCAGCCATTGATGGAGCTCCTGCCAACAGAACATCCCCATGGCTCATTTTTGTCAAAAATGGCACATATGAAGAATTAGTCAGAATACCTGCCTCAAAACCATATATATATCTTATAGGTCAAGACAGGGATAAGGTTATAATAACATTTGCCATTAATTGCAGCAGTGGCCCTACTGACTCTGGATGGGAATATAACAAAGGAATATACGGCATGAGCGATTGTGCTACATGCGTAAATCTGGCAAGTGATTTTTATGCAGAGAATATTTCATTTGAAAATAAATATGGGGTCAAATTCCAAAATGGTCCAATGGCTCTTGCTTACCGTTCAAATAATGACAGGTATACCTTTAATAACTGCAAATTCCGTTCCTTCCAGGATACCTGGTACACTACAAGCAGAGCAGCAAGCGATCGTCATTATGCTATAAATTGCTACATTGAAGGTGCCGTGGATTATGTGTATGGTGGTGGAGATGTTTTCCTGGATAATTGCACCATGTATAATGTTCGGAGTGGTGCAGTTATGGTGGCCCCAAGTCATGCAACCGGTACAAAATACGGATATGTATTCAATTCATGTACTATTGATGGTAATTCAGCAGCAGCAGATGGGAACCTGAAACTTGGCCGTCCCTGGCAAAATGCACCCATAGCCGTTTATCTCAATAATAAAATGAATATTCTTCCCGCTCCTGAAGGATGGACAAACATGGGAGTAATACCAAAACTCTTTGCCGAATATAATAGCATGGATAAAAACGGTAACCCCATTGATTTATCAAATCGTAAAACTTCATTCACTACAAGCGGAGGAGTAACCGTTTCCGGATTAAAGGCAGTTTTAACACAAGAAGAAGCTGCCCAGTATACCTATGAACATGTAACAAGCGGAGTCGACAACTGGAACCCAAGAGCATATTTTGAACCTGTCGCCATACCTGCCAATTTAACATTAACAAAAAATAAACTTAATTGGACTGCATCTGATTATGCTCTCTGCTATGTGGTTTTTAGAGACACTATCGTAATTGGGTTTACTAAACAGGCTAATTTTACAGATACAACCGCAGTTGATGGGAAAACATATGAATACAAAATACGGGCAGCAAATGAGTATGGCAGTTTGAGTGAATATTCCGGTGCTTTATCAGCAAAGATTGATCTTAGTTCGGATGTAAAGCAAATTAACAGAAAAAAAACCATTGTTTTTGTTTCAAAAGGGATCCTCACAGCTCAAAACATAAATATAGGCTCTCAATTAACTTTGGTTTCATTAAATGGATCTGTGGTGATGAAGGAAATTGCAACATCGGACCAATTCATTAAATACCTCCCCTTACCAAGTGGAGTTTACATTCTAAAAATTGAACATGAAGTGTATAAAGTAATATTTTAGTAGTGATTAAAGTAGTGTAGTAGAAACAGGAAGTGTTAGTATAAAAAAACTACACTCCTGTTTTTTAGCGTTAAAATGAATCAATAGAGCTTCTTAAGCCAATGAAGCGAAACTTTAGCCAAAGGGCTTTTTTTTAGGGATTTCAGCTTTTCTTTATTATTATCATTATTAACTAACTAAAATTTAATTAAATGAAAAAAAACTGACAGCTAGTGCATTTTATATTTGCACAGCCATTTCAATTATTATTGCAATCAGTTGCAATAAAGGTGAGAATAAGGTCGATAGCTCACAAGATCAAACAATCAGCTCAAAATTGAAATCTGATGGCTTTGGCCGAACTACCACAGGTGGAGCAGGCAGAACAAGTGTAACCGTTACCACTGCTGCTAATTTAAAAACGTATGTCGAATCTTCTTTTGCCTACATTATCACTGTTTCAGGCACTATCAATCTCGGCAGTGGCGTAAGCGTGAAGGTTAAATCCAACAAAACGATCAAAGGCGCAAGTGCCAGTTCCAAGATTATCGGCTGTCTTGACCTAGGCAATGGTGGAGTCAACAACGTCATCATCCAGAATCTTATCATCAGTAGTGTACTCGTAAGATTGATACCATAGCGCAATGTTCCAACTGATCCATTATCAGTAAGTTTTAAACTGGCTGTGAGGCGTTTCTCACAGCCAGTTAGTTTAGTACTAAAAATTAATTAATACTAATAAATTCTTGTCATCAGCCCTTTACCGTTACCGCTACCGCTGCTGCCTGTGGTTGTAATGTGGCCCGTATTACCGTTACCATCATAACCGTAAGCAAGATTATTATTAGCTGTACAATAAGTAACAGTATGGGATACGGTTTGGTTTGCACCGCCCAGTTTAAAACCATTGCCATCGCCGGCTGTGCCATAACCATTTCTTTGAGAAAGACATTTGGTGATTATTACAGTATAAGGTTGTTCAATTAAGTCCCAACCATCATCAGAGTTGTGGGTTGCTGTGCAGCTAGTAAATGAATTATTTTTACCAGCAGATAGTTTGCATGCAAAGCCATCTGCGTTTTCGCCACCATTTGCAACATCGTAATTTTCACTAGACGTGCAACTGGATATAGCGTTATCATGCCCGGAATTGTAACACTGAAATCCGGAATCTCCACATCCGGTAAATATGCAGTCACTTATAGAATTATAACCGCCGGTTTGCAAAAGAAGACCATTATCAGGGGCCTTACTAATAGTCATATGTTTAATAATCCAGTAACTACCTGTAACTTCTACTCCCCGGGATCCTGATAGTCCGGAACAATCCAGTGTTCCATACTGGAACGTAATCTTGGAACCATATGTTCCTGAATTTGTACATTTCAACGTACTGGTTAATTTAATTGTTCCGCTAAGCGAAATAACATCTCCGGCTTTTGCAGCAGCAATAGCACTTCTCAATGCAGATTCGGTGGAATAACTGGCTTTTAATTTGCTACCGGTTTCAGAAATTACCCGCTGTTCATTTTCTTTACTGCAACTGTTTGCTAACAGAGAGGCAACAAGCACACAACAAGCACAAAATGCTCTAGTTGAAAAATTTTTACGTTTCATGTTTTAGTTAGATTTAATTGTTAATAAGAAGTAAAAAATGATCTTTACTTAAAAAATGTAGGAGTAAAATTATTCCAATTATAAAAAGAAATCGTTCATCTGTGTCCCAAAGAACAGGCTCATTGTACTAAAACAGGTCATTATGTTTCAAAATCAGGTATAAATAGCCCAAAGTGTTGATATGTTGAAGAAATAACAGAAATAACCTACTTGAATATATCGGTTTTCTATTGCAAAAATATCTTTAAGCAGGATACTTAAAGTCAATGATATATTCAAGTCTTGATTTGGTTATCACGTTTTCATACGTTGGGTTTTTAATTCTGATGGTTTTAGAGAAGAAATATTCACGATCGAAATTGCACATCCAATTGTCGTCGCCAATTTATTTTTAATAAGAACTTAAGTTTTTATTTTTTATAGAATTTGTAATAGTGTTATATTATTATTAATGAAATATTTACAAGCAATAGCCGAACAAGCAAAAATTATTCTAATTGTTTCTTTGTTTCCGTTCTTCATGTACTCAAATTACAGATGCCCAGCTTTTGATTTTAATTCAGCAAATTCTTTTTCAAGCACATTCAGTTTTGCATATATTTCGGGCAATCTGCGTTGAACAACATATGATTTCTTGAATTCTGTACTATCGTATGCGGGGTAACCCATTAGAGTTTTTCCTTTTTGTTTGACATTTCCTGCAATACCGGATTGAGCAGCAATTTTTACGTCATCGGCAATGGTTATATGACCTGAAATGCCCACCTGACCACCAAACATGCAATTTTTGCCTACTTTTGTTGACCCGGAAATTCCTACCTGGGCAGCCATTACAGTATTTTCGCCAACCTCAACGTTGTGTCCGATTTGTATCAGGTTATCTAGTTTAACACCTTTTCGAATAATTGTACTCCCCATTGTAGCCCTGTCAACAGTGGTATTTGACCCAATTTCAACATAATCTTCGAGAATCACATTTCCAATTTGAGGTATCTTCTTATAATTAGCGGTGTCGGTAGGTGCAAAACCAAAACCATCGGCACCAATTACAGCGCCTGAATGAATGATAACTTGATTGCCTATGCTACAACCATAATAAATTTTAGCTCCTGCATAAATAATAGTATTATCTCCAATTACGGTATTGTCGCCAATATATACTTGTGGATAAACTTTGACGTTATTGCCCAATTTTACATTTTTGCCAACATAAGCAAATGCCCCCAGGTATAAATTGTTGCCAAAAGTTGCCGATTGATGAATAAAGCTTGGTTCTTCTACCCCATTCTTATTTTCGAACATAGATTCTGCCACAAGTTCAAGTAAAGTAGCAAAAGCACGATAAGCATCTTCAACATATATCAAGGTACATTTAAAGGTTTTATTGGCTTTGAAATCGCTATTTACAAGAACAATTGAAGCCTTAGTGTCATATAGATAATGATAGTATTTGGGGTTGGCAAGAAATGCAAGCGTTCCAGCTTTCCCATCTTCAATTTTTGAAACGTTGGTTACTTTTGTATCTCCATTTCCATCAATTTTCCCATTTAAAAAGTTAGCTATTTGTTTTGCGGTAAATTCCATAATTAAATTTTATTTGTAATTATTTTTCCCAATCTCATCAGGTTTATGAATGTCTTGTATATTAAGCCATTCGTGCAAAGGCCGTTTTTATTGAACTCTCATTGTTAATCAGGTAGCTAAAAGTAATGCGCGGTTCAATATTAAAGTATGTTTTTACAAATTGTCCCGAACTATATGTTGCTGTATCTACAGTATTTCCCTTTGAGTCGTATGAATAGAAATTGCCCGGGCCGAGTTGGCTAAATAATGTAAATCGCGCGCCATATTCTACAGTCAGTTTATATCGTGAAGCAACTAACCGGCGTGGCCTCTGCCTTTTAATTCAATCCGATTAAACAATTTACCATGCATTAAAATTTAAAATACAAAAACTGCAATCAATGTACGAACAGTAGCTAAAAAATGAATTCTGGCATTCGGTTCAGATTTGACTAATTCGTAAAGCCCAGCAAAGGCATAGCCAAAACTTCTGGTGCGTTTTTTAAATCCTTTTTTATTTGTATTCATGTTTTTTTGCATAATAGTGTTTTAACCAAATGTTTGCTTTATAAGAAAGCCATGCACTTCCTGCCCCTACAATCATTCCTCCTAAAACATCGCTCGGATAATGCACCCCTAGTTGTAGCCGAGAATATCCAACGGTGCTTGCCCACAAATAGGTTGGGACAATGACATACCATTTGGGATACGCCAGGCTCAATGATGTTGCTGTTGCAAATGCGCTGGAGGCATGACCGGAAGGAAATGAAGGGTTTCCTCCGCCTGATTTTTTCGTAATGTCAGGGTAGGTTTCATATGGTCGTTTCCGATTAATCGAATATTTCAAAGCAGTGGTAACACCCAGGTTAATACCGTTGGCAACAATTATCACACAGGCATTCCTTAACAGCTCGTTGTCATGTTTAATAAGACCCACCATGCCCATTGTAACAGGAATCCCAAAAATGACTTCACTGTAAGAGTTAGAGGCGAATTTAAAAAAATTATCGGATGATTGATTTCCAGGAGAATTAAGCGATCGAAGAATCCTAATATCAATGTTCTGAGAAAATAACGAAACAGGTACAATTAAAAGCAATAATATTACAAGTTTTTTTATCATTTTAAATATTTTAAGTATTAATTAAATTAGAGGGAAAAGTACTTTTCGATTTGATTTTCAAAACTCAGTAGAGTGTATTAGTTTTGTTATCCTGAGTTTTATTATGGAACTATCATCATAATTTTCCTGACAGAACAGGCATTGAAATAGCCTAATGCTCCATTATTCAAATTTGAAACTGGGTTTGCTGGTGTAGAAGAATTTCTGTCTACAGTACGAGCTGTGCTAAAGTACGCGTATGCATTTTTATCGACTGATTCAAGCCAGACGTCAATTTTATCGCCTGTTTTATATGTCGTATCTGTCACATTAATACGATGGTCTATCGTTGTTCCATCGCTCAATTTATCGTCGTCAACATCAAATAAACTCAGTCTTACATTATTTATAAATTCAACTACACGATAATAATTAGTGACGTTTGCAGGGTCTTGAAATTTGATATGCACGTCTTTATTGCTTGCATAATCAATACCGTTTTTAAGATAAACCGTATCTATATTCACAGCTGCAGGCATTGTAGAACTTGCTGTATAAGTTTCTCCGCCAGTTACAACGGTAAGCGTGTACGTGCTACCTGGTATCCCTTGCAATTTCGAAGTAATGTATATACCTGGTGCAATTTCAGTTAAAATTTCGGATTCTCCGGTATTACTGCTAATCATAACTTCGGCTTCTGTAACAACAGGATAAACATTTGATTCGCTAAACTTTACGGACCTTGAAATTTTTATTGTATCAGGCTCCGCTTGATCGTACACATTGCCCTGAATTACGATCTGCGATGGAGAAGTTTTAAGGGGAAGGTCAATTACTTTCTCACATGAGTAAAAGCTGAATATAACTATGATAGTGCTTAAATAAGCTATGTTTTTTTTCATTTTCTTAGAATTTAAAATTGTACGTAAATGATGGAATAAACGTGAACAATGATGTTTGGACAGCTTCGGTCCTTGTTGGATCTGTTTTGCTGTCGCGGAACGTGATAGTATATGCATTCTGCTTACCATAAGCATTATACAGAGAAAAGTTCCAACTGGATTCAAACTTAGTTGTCTTTTTGGTTATCCATGTAATTCCAAGATCGAGTCGATGATAAGCGGGCATTCGGTTTGCATTTCGGTCAGCGTAGTAAAACATGGTTTTTCCATCTACATTGTATTTTCCTGTGGGGAAGGTAACTGCATTACCTGTGTTATAAACCCAGGTTGCTGAAAATGTCCAACGCTGATTTAATGCATAAATACCAACAATTGAAATATCATGGGTACGGTCCTGCTTGGCAGGATAGTAGTTTCCATTGTTAATTTGGTCAAATTTTCTTTCAGTTCGCGATAATGTATAGCTTATCCACCCATTTAACTTACCGTATTTCTTCTTTAGAAACACTTCCATTCCATAAGCTCTTCCTTTACCAAATAGAATCTGGGATTCTACATTTTCATTGAAGTTTAGCTGGGCACCGTTTTTGTAATCAATTTGGTTTTGAAGGTTTTTATAATACGTTTCGACAGAAAATTCGTATTTGTTATCGTTAAAATTGCGATAGTAGCCCAATGAAACCTGGTCGGCAATTTCCGGCTTTACGTTATTACTGCTCGATATCCATAAATCGGTGGGATTTCCGGATGTAGAATTAGAAAGCAAATGAAGGTTTTGAACATTTTGTGCAAAAGCCGTTTTTATTGAACTCTCATTGTTAATCAGGTAGCTAAAAGTAATGCGCGGTTCAATATTAAAGTATGTTTTTACAAATTGTCCCGAACTATATGTTGCTGTATCTACAGTATTTCCCTTTGAGTCGTATGAATAGAAATTGCCCGGGCCGAGTTGGCTAAATAATGTAAATCGCGCGCCATATTCTACAGTCAGTTTATCAGATAACTTGTACTCGTGAGAAATATATAATGCATTTTCCCACGAATATTTATTTTCAAGACTTGCTATACTCGTATTGGAGGTGGTAATTGCTCCAGGTATTATTTTGTGATACACTGAATTAAACCCAAATTTGAGTTTGGAATTGTCGTTCATAAAAAGCTGAAAATCTTGTTTAACGCCATAGTCCTGAATGCGTGATACGATATTCCTGGTCTGACCTGAGAAGTCTACGTTTATTTTATAATTATAACTGCTTAAAACAACTGAGGTATTTGAAAACAATTGGTCCGAATACAAGTGGTTCCAACGAAGCGTGGCAGTACTATTTCCCCAGTTAATGCCAAAATTATCAAACTTACTCAACACATCTTTACCTAAATAGCCAGAAACAAATACCCTATTTTTGTCGTTTATCTTGTAATTAACTTTTGCATTTACATCGTAGAAATAAAGGCTTGAATGGTTTAGTGCAGAGTCGCTCGAAAGTTTCAAAAATAGATCAGCGTAAGTACGTCTTGCCGAAATAATAAATGACCCTTTATCTTTAACGATGGGACCTTCAACAACTAGTCGGGAAGATATTAAACCGATACCTCCACTTACACCAAATTTTTTATCATTACCGTCGTTTGTTTTAATATCGAGTACAGACGATAACCGGCCTCCATATTCAGCGGGTTCATTCCCTTTGTAAACAGCGACATCTTTGATTGCATCTGAGTTAAAAACTGAAAAAAAGCCCATCAGGTGCGAAGCATTATAAACAGTAGCTTCGTCTAATAAAATTAAATTTTGGTCGGCAGCTCCACCTCTTACATTAAATCCACTACTGCCTTCGCCAGCAGAATTAATACCCGGTAGTAATTGAATGGTCTTTAACACATCTTTTTCTCCAAATAAAACGGGTATATTTTTTAATTCCTTAAGATCGATTTTCTGCAGTCCCATCTGGGTTTGAGTTACATTCTCGTTTTTACGTGTTGATGTTACGATTACTTCGTCTAACTCCTGCGATTGTTTAGTGAGGGTGAAATTTAATTTTAGGGACTGGTCCAGTTTTATGGTTTGAATGTTTGGTTTGTACCCAATATATTGTACGGATACTTCATAGCTTCCGGAAGGAAGTGTTAATGAGTAAAATCCATATGTGTTTGCGGCTGTTCCTTTGTTTGGCAGCTCTTTCACGGAAACAGTTGCTCCAATCAGATCTTCTCCAGTATTTTCATCTTTTATGGTACCACTCAAAGTGAATTTAGTTTGACCAAATATGGAGGTATTCAGCCAACATAACCCAAAAACCAAAACATACGATAATCGCTTCATTCTTTATTGTTTTTAATCATTAGACTGAATAATGTATCCCACTCTGACATATTTGATTACATTATCGCTCATTTTTTTCTTGCATTCATGGCCGACATTGCTTTTTTGAAAGATGGCCTGATAAATATCCCTACGTTTCCATAAAAGGCATTTGTGTTTTTCGATATATATAAGTAGCTACTTAGAGAACCGGCAGGGTCAGCAATTTTGGAGTTGACAAAATAACGATAGCCAACTTCACCGGACAGCCAAAACAAGCCTGAGAGATGTTGCTCGAAAGAACCAAAAAGTGAGAAACTTAACGATTTTAATTCCACATTCTGAGAAATATTATAATTATTGCTTAGTTGATATTGTGGTGGATTGTTTTTATCTAATTTGATACCACCAATGAAACTTCTGTTCTCATTTGAAATATATTGCAATTGGGCATGAAGCGGAAGATACATATCCAGCATTAAGTCGGATCGTAATTTTTTGGCATAAATAATTGTAGGCACAGGTATCAAACTTTTATATTCCGGAAATGCCAAAATCAAACCCAGTGTTAAATTGCTAATTGGAGTATTCCGTAATGGAAGCGAAGCAATTAATACACCTGTTGCCTGGTTAGGCGACCAAAACTCTGGACCTGTTGTAAAATTAACGCCTGATAATACAATGGTTTGGTTACCTATTTTAAATGTTTGTGATACCAAAATAATAATTTTAGCGCATGAAGCATGATCCGGCATTTCGAATGTTGTTGGATTGCCGCTCAACGTTGCGCTTTGATATTGTGTTTTGTAATAGAAATACCTAAGAGCTACTGAAAAAGAAAGATTCTTTTTTATCTTAATTCTAGGAGTTCTTACTTCTGTTGAAATTACACTACTGGCTCCGGGATTATACATTAACTCTTGTCCATCCTTTGCTTTAAAGACTATTGGGCTGGGCTTGGACAACGAATAATTTACATCAACCAGTTTTGGCATAAATACAAATAATTG
>CAYZNC010000237.1:0-10467 GCA_964478555.1 uncultured Bacteroidales bacterium
GCTCATATTACATTGTTTATAAAATCTCTAAGATTTAGGTGACGAAGTCAGGAAACAAGTAATTCGACTTTTGAGACAGTTCTCTTGAGGGTTAATTCAAGGTTTTCATATAGAAATTACACGAAAACTATTATAAAATAAAGTGGAGAAACAGATTAAGGGAAAGTGCCTGTGATTGTATCAGCGTTGTTTCGGCAAACGAAGTATTTTCAAAATCGAATTTTCGGGTGTTAATATCAAAATAATTCTGGGTATTGAACAAGTTGATAATAGATGCTCCTGCTTTTAATTGGATTTTACCAATCCTGAAATTATAGTTGGATGACAAATCACAACGGAAGTAATTGGGTAGTCGTTTATAAATTCTTGTGTTTGGTACATTTTGCGTATAATCAATGTAAGGGCTTCCTGTTGAAAATAAAGTAATGGTTCCGAAATTCCATTTACCCGCTGAAAACATATTGGTCCAGCTTAACTGATGAGTTTTATCGGTGGGTGCAGGTATTTCGGAGTTATTATTGATTCTTGCAAATTGCTCAATACTCCTGGAAAGTGAATAAGATACCCAGCTCGTAAATCCCCGTGTTTGATATCTTAGAAAGAAATCCATCCCATAGGTTTTGCCATTGCCGGTAATATAATAGCTCGGCTGGAGCTGATCAGAGGTGTTTTGATTTCTTCTGGGAAAATAATCAGGAAAATCCGAATTTTTCAAATACTGGGAAATATATAGGTACTCCTGTACGCCTGAAAATACCTTGTAATAAGCTTCAACATCAAATAAAAAAGAACCGGATTCAAAGGACGACCCAACAATATAGTGATTAGAGGTTAGTACGGGATGCGTGGAATTATCAGATAAAACCCAGAAGTTTTTGTTATAACCCGTTTCCTGCGGTGCTAAAACTTCACTTATAAACTGACAATAGTGCCCAGTAGCCATACGCACCGACAATTTATCCGAAAAACGGTAATTCATAGCAAACCTTGGTTCGAAATACCAATGATTATTACCATTGTAAAAGTTAACCCGAAATCCGGGCTTAAGGGTAAGATTTCCCAGTAACAAAATCTTGTCCTGCAAGTAACTAGATGTAATCCATGCCGATTTATCTGTATTATCATAAACATAAACCTGTTCAGCATCTTTATGATAAAATATACTGTTTCTCCGGGCAAGAACACCAAAATTTAACTGATGGTTTTGGTTCACATCAAAGGTATTTCTTAATGAAGCAGAAAAATCTTTGAGATTGTTTTGGTTATGGGTATCGAAAATATTATTTGTATCAGGCAGGTACCTGTGATCGTCGTGGTGCGATTGCGAGGCATCGATTGAAGTTGTGTTTGTATAATCATTGGAATACCCTGAAGTTCCAAACTGAAGGTTTGAAAAAAACGAGCCATTCCATTGTTTCAACCATGTAGCACTTAGTCCATAATTGCTCCAGGTTTCTTTATCTGTAGTATATACTTTGAGGTCGCGGTTAATTCCCCCGTACGAATTGTTGAAAAAATCTTTACCGCCATAATAGCTTAGCGAAAAGTTTTCCGTGTTATTGATCCTGTAAGTAAGCTTGGTGTTATAATCGTAAAAATAAAAGGATGGTTTTGTTTGGTTTACAATATTGGACGAATCGCCCAGAAAGGTATTTGTATTTTTTTTGAATAAACCGTCTGCAAAACCCGTGGCGTAAATATCGGAATATGAACGACGACAAGCCGCCACCAGGGTTAATTTATTACCCAAAGGAATTTCGGTAGCCAGATTAGCGCTAAGCAGATTTAAATCGCCATAGATGGTAGGTTTTAAACGGTTACCGGATTTACTGGTTATATCAACGATGCCGGAGATTCTTTCGCCATATCTTGAATCATATCCACCCTTATACACCTGAACATCCTTAACTACATTCGGATTTAAAGAGGAGATAACCCCAAAATAGTGGCTTAAATTGTAAAGTGTCTGGCCATCGAATAAAATCAGGTTCTGGTCGCCGGAACCTCCCCTTATGCTCAATTCGGAAGAGTTTTCCGAATAGCTGATCCCCGGGAGCAATTGTAAAGTTTTAAAAATATCCGTTTCGGCTAAAATTGGCAGATCAATTAGCTTTGAGGAATTAATTGTAGTAGCAAAGTCAACATCATTGCGATATTCAACCATCTCAACTTTTGCCTCCTTTACTATAATTGAATCAATTATTTGAATTTTGCGGCTCAGCTTAAAAACACAGTCTAACGATGAATTCGTCCAGCTAAAAAGGGTGTCAACCGGATAATAACCAATAAAATTGACCATTAAGTGTATAGGGTTTTTTACGATGTTTTTGATACAAAAAGATCCGTTAGAAGAAGCTGAAGCATAAAGATTCTGATTGATCAGACTAACCGTAGCAAAAGGGAGCTGTTCTCCTGTTTCTCTATCCATAATTGTCCCTGCTATCTGACACTGCCTGACCACAGGGATATCCGGATTTCGTTCTCTCTCAACAATAAGGAATCTGCTATGCTTATATGTAAAGCCAAACTGAGAATTCTGCAATAGATTATTCATGAATTCTTCGATTGTATTACCCCTAACCTCTTTTGAAACAAAAACGGAACTTAATTTTTGCGCATCAAAAGCAACTTTAATGTTAAACTGTTCCGAAGCTTTCAACAAGGCATCAGACAACGAAACATGATCAAAAACCAACTTGTACTTTTGGGCTATTGATGCTGAATTAATGAAAAATGCAAATAACGTAATACATAAAATAATCTTATTGCGGCTTTTCACGAATAAATATTTTGCTATTACCACCAATTTCATAAGTTAGACCCATTGGTATACATACAATATCTAACGCATTTACCAGATTTTTATTGGTAAAACTTCCGGTAAAATATTTTTCATCCATTTTTGTAACTACAAAGTTAACATTAAATTGACGTTCTATTTCTTTAAAAACTGAATTTAACGGTGAATTTTCAAAATAAAATTCACCCAGACGCCAATTAGGAACGTTTTTAATATTTTTATCGGGATATTTTAATAGCTCGTTATTGTTTAACGTCGCACTTTCACCCGGCGTAATAGTTAATGACTGACTACCGGACGATACCTGAATTTTGCCGGTTATACAACTTACTTTAAAGATATTATCCCTTGATACCAAATCAAATGAAGTTCCAAGAATTTTAATATCCGCTAATTTTGTATTTATGATGAAAGCCGTTCCCTTCCGGATATCAAAAAAAGCCTCTCCTTCCATATTTACGATACGGTTTTTGTTGAAATTATTCTTTTTAAAAGATATTTTACTTTCTGCATTCATGGCAACCATGGAGCCGTCAGGTAATTTATATTCAGTATGCTGCCCTTTCTCAGCAATAACATTAATCAGAGGATTATGATTTAAGAATTCCCAAATGCCGAATAATAAAAGCATAAGCGCAGCCACGGCAACAATCCTGTAAGTTCTTCCCATTTCGGCATGCTTGGGAATATCTATGCTATGGGTTTCCATTTTAGCTTTTAATTTCTTCAATGCCTCTTCTTTAGATACCGTAAACGGCGCCCTATACTGAGCAGCCCGACTCAATATCTTTCGACTGGTATCATCGTTGTTTAAATGATTATGCAAATCATCATCAGTCATAATTTTCATGTATTAAATTTTCTTATAAACCCGTTTTCTTAAAAAAATCAAGGCTTTTTCCATCCGTTTTTCCACGGCTTTAACTGACAAACCAAGGTTTTCAGCAATTTGATTGTAAGTAAAATCGTCAATACGGTTCATTAAAAAGACGGTTCTTTTTTTTTCATCCAATTCTGCAAGAGCGTTCTGTAATTGAAGGTCGAATTGTTTCATTTCAAGTTCGAAATCAGGAGCCTCCGGACTATGGTTAGGTTGGTACGCATCCGCAAATTTGAACAATATTTTTTTGTGTTCCAGCCTATTAAGAAATAAGTTATGGGCTATGGTAAACAACAGTTGTTTTACCGTTTCTACTTTAATCTCCTGCTTTTTTTCCCATATTTTAAGAAATGTATCCTGCGCTATGTCTTCTGCAGTGAACACATCGCCGGTTTTGTAATATATGAAATTTCGAATCGGGTCGTACCAGCGTTCAAAGATCTGATCAAACGCCGCCTGATCTATCCCACTCATGCAAACTAAATTAATTGAAGGATTCCTTTTGTTATATAATACAGTTTTATCTTATTTTACCCTACTTTTATTTTTGAAAAAGTGAATTGAAGATACATTTCTTTATGGTATTTAGCAAAACCAAGACGGTTGCTGAGTCAGTCCGTTACCTTAAGAATAGAAGTGTGAATGTGCATTGCAATATCCAAAATGAAACTAATCCTATTCTTTGAATAAATCATGAATAAATCGCCGGAAATTGTTTCAATATTTTTTTCCGTAACTTATCAATTCTTTCTATGAAAATTGGTTCAGCCCTTTTTGAAAGACTTCTAAAATTTCCTTTCAGGTACTGAAAAAACGACTGCAAATCATGTTCTTCTCCTAAATAGTCATTTAGTTCGTGAAGAAGTTTATTTTTTTTCGAACTTATCTTCAAGAATCCCTCCCTTTCAAATATTGATTCTTGTAAATAAAAATATCTCAACCACCTGCGGAGTCTATGAAAATCGTTTGCATTTGAATTAATTGTTAACACTTCGAACAACTGTTTAGTTTTTTGCAATGTCTTCTTGTGCCTCTTTTGCAAAATTTCTAAGTCTGAATTCACCGAGGATTCATTGAATGCCAATGCTATTTTATCGATGGAATTATGTAACTGCTTTAAAATGCTTTTTATACGCTGATTTCCTGCAACCAAAGAATTATATTTTGTTTCAAGGATAACGCCCAACGCACCAAAATGAACTTTATCCAGTTCACCTAATTCATCTTCAAGTTTGCTGAAGGTTTGAAGATTAACATAAGATTCACGTAAAGAAGCACACTGCCTTTTGAGGGCTTTGAGATACGACTTCCATTGTGAATACTTAGCTTCGTCAGTATTAGTTTTATATAAAATGATAATGGCGAGAATAACTTTTATGCACTTTCTGATTTCATGAATACTTTGATTAACATCTAATTGATTATCAAAATGAGTCTTAAGATCATTAAATTCCTTTCTCAGCATCGAATGCAGACTAATACGCAATTCTTTGCTGGCCACCGTTGCACCAACCATTGTTTTCATAACTCATTGACTTAAACCTTGAGTTAGGAATTGATTGGTTGAAAACACCAGTAAGTTCATCTTTATTAAACTTCTACCGGACGTGGTCGCCTTGCTGTTCTTGATTTTGTTTTACGTCCAACTGCTTTACCTTTTAGTTCTTTTGCTGGCTTATCTTCTAATGATGGTAGTTGAGTCTCTTCCTCATTTTCCTTTATCTCATGTTGCAATAAATCCGTTCTTGCTGTTTGATATTCTTTAAATAATTCTGGATTCTCGCTCTCAGTCAAAGATACGAACCGGTCAATTTTATTTGTTAACAAGTTTTCCGTTTGGTTGTATACTTTTTTTATTTTCTTCAGAATTTTATCTTTTCCCTTCATCTCAGCGTCGTAAAGCAGCAAGGATTCGATAAACCTGATATTTGCCTCTTCCATGTTTTTGATCATGAAAGGCATTAAACCATATTGACTTTCTAACTTGTCGATAGCCTTTAACTTATCAACATGTAAACTTGATTTAATTTTACCCATATAGGCCAATGAATATCCACCATATTTATTCGCAAATTTCCAAATTTTCCGGGAAGCATTAAGCAATTGAAAATCCGAACAATATTGCAGGTATTCCAACGACAAGTCTTCAACCTGTTTTGACAACTTTTTCTTTTTCTTGTCATAGGCAAAAATTTGCAAAATAGTTAATACCGGTAAAGTTTTTTGCATAAGATCGATCCGGTTGTTTTCCTTTACCTTCTCTGTATTGTTATCGCCGTTGCTCAAACGCGATTGCAAATCAACCAGTTTCTTTTGGTTACTATACAGTTGATCCAAACCATTCTGAAATCTTGAAATTTTAGCGGCAGTTTCTACATTCTTAGATAGTACTTTAATTACTTGTTGATAACTATCTAGTTTCAAGTTATTTATTGCGCTGTCATACATGTGGCTTTTATTTTAAGTTAGGGTTAAATTAACGTTACATTAAACAAGTTTTTATTTGTAAAGTTCACAACAAATTTAAAATCCAACGCTGCCTGGTCAGAAAAAGACGCTGGCAGGTTTTGCAGCTAATTTAACTTGTTAGTAACCTGCAAGCATGGTTAATCTGCCCTTGCAGGTTTTACAACCAAATTATTTGTATTATTGTTATATTAAATTCCATCTCAACAATTTTTAAGGAATGAGATTCTTTAAAGGCTACCTATACTTTTTTTTTCTCATGATAACAGTAACCGGATTGTTACTTGGAAACACGGCTGTAAGGGATGGTCAATTGTCCTCCTATGGAGTTTTTTCTTCAAAAAGCAATCATATTTCCATTTCCGAAGTGTGGTTAAATGATTTGGGAATGATGTCCCAAAATGACTCGGTCATCATTCCGCTCAAGCGGTCCGGAAACTTGTTTCTAATGGATGCTATCATCGACAACGAAAGCGGAAACCTGGTTTTTGATTCAGGAGCAACCGGGCTTGTGTTAAATAAGACTTATTTCAGAAATTACGTTGTTATTGACAACCCGGCTTCCAAAGGGATTACAGGTTCTGTAGGCACGATTGATAAAGTTAGCGTTGATCGTATCAAAGTTTATGATTTGTCCTTCCAACATGTTACTGCACAACTGGCCGAACTTGGACACATAGAAAACCACCGGGGAGTTAAAATTCTGGGACTCTTCGGTTTCGGATTGATCAAAAATTTCGAAATTGTCTTTGACCCGGAGAATCAGGAACTGCGGTTATATCATATTGACAATAGAGGCAACAGGATAAACCAAACAACCAGAGCATTTAAGGCAGATTACATTCAAAAGATCAATATCACCAACAATGTTATTTTTTTGAAAGGCACAATCGGTGGAAAAAACCTTCGTTTTTGTTTTGATACCGGAGCGGAAGCAAATGCTGTAACCAGCGACGCACCTAAAACCGTGCTAAACACCATAACCATAAACAGAACCTCCAAACTTCGGGGGTCAGGCTCCTCCATGGTTGATGTACTGTATGGAACCATGAATGATTTTATGTTTGGTAACACACAACTGGCAACCATGGTAACCATTGTCACTAATATCGATAATCTCAAGGAAGCATACGGGGTTTCATTTGATGGCGTGTTAGGATATGACTTTATCTCGAATGGGTCTTTTTGTATTAACTTTGTGAAAAATCAGTTGGGTATTTGCTATCTTAAAGCTGGGAAAAAATGAAAATTCCGCGGTCCTACATATTATTTCTGTTTTTAATAATGCTGTCGCTAAACAGCGGGGCTCAATTTAATCCCAATGGTATTTGCAGGATTGAAAACGGAAGAATAATCTTCAAACTCGATCTCCGCTGGACAGACAAAGAAAAAAAGGAAACTTCCAAACTTTTCAATTTGGATAGCACATTATTGAACAAAGCTTTCGAAGGTTTATCCAGGATTACAAAAGATAGTATTATATGGGACATAAAGAAAATCAGCCACTTTCAGGTTGAAATATCTCGGCCCCTAAGCGATAAGAAAGCTACCCACATTAATATCAATGATATTTTCCTGTTGGATGAAAATTTGATACAAACGGCCAGTGCTACAGAACGCGAATCGGTACCTTACGGCGTTAATAATTTTACCCTGAATACCGCCTTTCATTACGAAAACGGAATAGCGATCTTTTATTTGCCCGGATATAAAAATGCAAAAAAAGTTTATTTGCCAGGATCATTCAATAACTGGAGTACCATTGAAATGCCCATGCAGCATAACGATTCGGGATGGATCATAAAAGTAAAACTGCTACAAGGCAAATACTCCTATAAGTATCTCATCGATGGAAGATGGATCACTGATCCCAATAATAAACACGACGAAGACGATGGCATGGGGAACACCAATTCATTTGTGTTTTGTTATAATTACAAATTTGAGCTTAAGGGCTATACCAATGAAAAGAAGGTTTTGGTTGCAGGAAATTTTAACCAGTGGAATAAAAACGAGCTTCAGATGAAAAGGACCTCTCATGGTTGGGAATTACCTATCTATTTAAGAGAAGGGACCATCTCTTATAAATTTATAGTGGGTGATGTTTGGATCACCGATCCGGCAAATAAAGCCACCCATTCGAATGGCTCAGGAAATTTCAATTCGTACCTCGGCATCGGAGATTCTCACACGTTCATCTTAAAAGGCTTTAAGGCTGCCAGGAAAGTAGTGCTTGCCGGTAATTTTAACGGATGGAATGCAGATGAACTGGTCATGAATAAAACGGCTGATGGGTGGGAATTGCCCTATATACTTGCACCTGGTAATTACGAGTATAAATTTATA
This sequence comes from uncultured Bacteroidales bacterium, assembly GCA_964478555.1. Taxonomy (GTDB): domain Bacteria; phylum Bacteroidota; class Bacteroidia; order Bacteroidales; family JAAUTT01; genus JAAUTT01. The sequence continues at coordinate 8,493 of CAYZNC010000237.1, forward strand.
GTGGATGGAAAATGGATGACTGATCCTGCTAATCCCTATACTACCGGATCGGGTGATTATACAAATTCGTATCTTACTTTTAAGCCTAATCATACCTTTTCGCTGAGTAATTTCGGTAATGCTAAAGCAGTGATTATTACGGGCAGTTTCAATGACTGGAGTCCTGATGGCTATCGCATGCAGAAAAAAGAAGGAAAGTGGATTTTACCTATTACGCTGCAACCTGGAAAATACACTTATAAATTTATTGTTGATGGAAAATGGATACTGGACCCTGATAATAAACTTTGGGAACAGAATGAATACGGAACAGGAAATTCGATATTGTGGATAAAGCCTTGATGCAACTTATTTTTTGAAAAAGATTACCACCCCCGCATGGAAACCGTAACCCTTATTGGACAATAATTTTTTGTGTTTCAAAAATTAGTTCATTGGAAAATCTTAAAATATAAACGCCTCTTGGTAAATAATTAACTGTTATTTGCGTAGAACGGTTGGTGATTTCCTGCCCTAATATTTCCTGCCCGTTTAAATTACAGATCGACATATAGCAGGCCTTCTGCATTTGAGGCATGTCTATGGTAAGCATGTCTCTTACTGGGTTTGGACAAATACGTATGGTATTCAGCTGACCTGTATGATGGGTTGAGGATACATCCTGATACACCCTAACATAATCAACACTGACCGTATCGGGGAATATGGTTGATCCATCGGGATTGCCCGGCCAACTGCCACCCATCGCTAAATTAAGAATGATGTAAAAAGGTTTGTGAAACTCTTCCGTATTGTTAATGCTGTCCTTAATGTTCCCTTCCCAGTATTTATTCCCATCCAGAAACCACTTAATGGCATCGGGAGTCCACTCAATAGAATAAAGATGATATTGTGTTACATCGCCTGTAGTGTTCCCGCCATATGAAGCATGACCATTGTTGTCCCAATGCATTGTACCATAGATCAGGTTGTCGGAATTGATATGCTCCATGATGTCAATTTCTCCACTTTTGGGCCAATTAACCGTGTGAATATCCTGACCTAACATCCAAAATGCAGGCCACATGCCCTTTCCTTTTGGCAACTTCATCATAGCCTCAATTTTACCATACTTCCAGGAGAACTTGCCGTCGGTCGTTACACTTGCCGATGTGTAGTTTGCTGTCTGGTAGGTTTCTTTTCGCCCAATGATCAGTAATTTACCATTTTCGACCTTTGCATTCTCGAGTCGTCCGTTTGTATAATATTGCAACTCATTATTTCTTATGAAGCCGACTTCATAACCCCATTTGGTGGCATCTGGTAAACCAGTATAGTTAAACTCATCAGACCACACGAGGTTCCATGTTTGCGCTTTGTTTGGAATAAGACACCAGCATAGCATCAGGGTAAATAAAACAAGTTTTTTCATCTGAGTTATTATTTTTCAATACTCTGAGAATACAATGAAGTAACTATTTTTTTGGTACTTTCATCGTTGAATATTCCTTTCATTATATCCTGAAAGTCTTTTTCAGAATCTGCCTTTGTGCTTATATTTCTGAATATTACGGTTAAAGGATAAAGTAATACGCCGTGTTGAATTTGAAATAAATTAAATTTATAATTATTTAATTTAGGTGCTACAATCCGGAAATCATGCGTAATTTGGTCATTCACCCCTGTGGGGTTTGTGAGTACCTCTCCTTTAATTATTTGCCTGGTGCTTTCCGCTAAAAAATCCGCTTGCTCAAGCATCAGTGCTTTGGGACTTATAATTTTAATAGGATCAATTTGGGGCCACAGATTCTCACTCATTGTTATTCGTTTAAGGATTATTAAAGGAATAAATGTAACCATATGTTCGCATTTTCCAAAATTTAAAGTTTATAAAAGAGTTGTGTGCTTAAAACTGCCTCACCCCTATGGGTTTAACTCCATTTGCCTCACCCCCGGCCCCTCTCCTGAAGAGGCTGTGTAAAAATTAAATATTTTA
>CAYZNC010000238.1:0-10456 GCA_964478555.1 uncultured Bacteroidales bacterium
ATTGGGATTAAATCTTACTAAAGGAGAGGTTTACTTTCAAAAAATGATTTCAAATGCCTCGGTTATTCAAACCGTTAATGGCCAGGAAATGAAAATGAATATGATACTAAATGGTAAAATGTCATATAAAGTTATTGATATTCAGGATTCAATTTATCAAATGGAAGTTAGATATGAAAGTTTATCAATGAAAATGAGCCTTCCAAGTGGTGTTATGGAGTTTAATTCCGAAAAAAATGATGAAAAAGATATTTTTTCATCGATTTTGGGTGTAATAAAAAATAAGCCGTTTTTAATAAAAATGACAAAAACCGGAAAAATTAAGGAAGTTAAAAACATTAACTTGCTATTTTCAAATATGTTTGAAAAATTTCCACAATTAACCGATATGCAAAAGCAGCAAATCCAAAACCAATTAATACAAGCATATGGCGAACAGTCTTTTAAGGGTAACTTAGAAATGTGTTCCGCAATTTTTTCAGATTCTCCTGTTTCAAAAGGTGACAAATGGGAAATAAAAACTAAATTAGAAACAGGCATGGATGCAAATATGGTGTCAACCTACGAATTGAAAGAAATTAACAATTCATCCTACCTGATTTCAGGTGCTTCCAAAATTGAAACTGCAAAAAAAGATCCTGATATTCAATCAAATGGAATGCCTTTAAATTATAATTTATCAGGCACAATGTCTACTGAGATTAAAATCAACCGCAAAAGTGGTTGGGTAATTGAATCCAAGATAAGTCAAACCATAAAAGGGACAGCTGAGATAAAGAGTAATCCTCAGATGCCAGGTGGAATGGTTATTCCAATGACCATGAATAATGAAATGACCATTACCGAAAAATAAAACCAGGGCTAACCAAACCGCCGAAATAATTCAAAAGATCGCCAAGAATTATAAGACGTGTGAAGAATGAAACTATGGAGTAAACAATTTTTCTATTTTTTACCACTAAGACAACAAGGTCACTAAGTTGCACTAAGATCTTTCCTTATTGTTTTTTCGTGTCGTCGTGGTAAATCTCTTAGATTATTTTAACTTATAGACCTCGCTTCCGGCAAGCAGGAAACAGCCCAAACCATAATCCTCAAAGTCGGGAGTTTTATCGTACGATAATGGCTGTCCGGCTTTGGGTTCCTTGCCTGTGCCCTGTACCCATCCTAGCATCCCATCGGGATGAACACAATCATTTACCAATGCATTCCATGCCTTGGCGATGACAGGTTTGTACTTTTCGCTTTTAAGCAGGCCCTGGTTTACTCCCCATGCCATTCCATAAACAAACAAGGCAGTTCCTGTAAGTTCCTTTCCACCAAAATTGGTTGAATCGTGGAGACTTACGTTCCAAAAACCATCCTTTCGTTGGATTGGTACGAGTGCTTTTATCATTTCGAAGTATGTATTTTGATATTCCTCATAGTGGGGTGTCTCCTTTGGCATTATTTCCAATACCCTGACAAAGGCTGCAATAACCCAGCCATTCCCGCGCGACCAATAACAGTCCTGCCCGTTAGGTTCCTTATAGGGTGATACGAAGTCCTTGTCCCCTCCACCACAAATTGTCTTTCGGGTTATAAAGGCCTTTTCCGCCATGTGTGTTTTTAGCAACCATGTACATTTCGTACATTCTTTCAAAATATTTGTTATCCTTATAAATTACGCCTAGTTTGGCAAAAACGGGCATCGCCATTTGCAAGGCATCAACCCACCACCAATCGTCGATTTTATTAGAATTAAGCATTAAATCAACAGACTCCTTAATATCCTTAATCCGCTCCGGTTTAGGGTCGATAAGGTACAAATCGATGTAAGTCTGGCCACAGCAATGATTATCGGCATTCCTTGTTCTTGTGCCATCGCGTAGTCCCCATTTATGGGCTTCGCCCCACTTTACAGCGTAATCCAGATATTCCGGCAAAGGTTTCAACTTATAGAGTGCCATTAACCCTTCGTAATAAACCCCACGGGTCCAGATATTACTGGGCCTTGCTTTATCGGTCACTATCTCTTTACCAACATCGGGCCATTTCTTCATAAAATAACTGTTGGTTAGCTCCAATTTTTCAAGAATTTGTTCTTTGTTAAGAAAATTCTGAGCTTTCATTGGAATTAGTAATGAATCCAGCATGATCATTACTGAAATTAATCCGGTCAATATTATTTGCTTCTTCATAGGTATAAATAAATCATCTGGTTAATAACATATATCCAACCTTGAGTTATAGGTTTGTTTAGCAAATCACCTTAAACAATTCATAAAAATACAGAAATAAAATTTGTCTGATGCCATAAAATATCCATTTTTACCCTAATGCTTGTTACCCAATCCCTCATTTTTTAAAATTTCTTTACGCTTATTTCCAATTTTTAGAAAAACGATCCTAAATTTGCGGCTAAAATTTATCTAACTAAATATGGGACGAGCGTACGAATTTCGCAAAGCAAGGAAAATGAAGCGTTGGGGCAACATGGCCAAAACTTTTACTAAAATTGGCAAGGAAATAGCCATATGCGTTAAAACAGGCGGCCCCGATCCATCTGCAAACTCGAGGCTTCGGGTTCTTATACAGAATGCCAAGGCAGCAAATATGCCGAAGGAAAATGTAGAGAGGGCTATAAAGCGCGCCTCATCAAAAGAACAAGAAGATTATAAAGAAGTTGTGTACGAAGGCTATGGACCCCATGGTATTGCCGTGCTTGTGGAAACTGCCACTGACAATACAACCCGCACTGTGGCCAATGTTCGGCTGTGCTTTAATAAATATGGTGGGACTTTGGGCACCTTTGGCAGTGTTGGCTTTATGTTCGAGCATAAATGTATTTTCAAAGTCAAAGCCAAGGAGGGCATTGACCTAGAAGAACTTGAACTTGAAATGATTGATTTTGGTGTGTCCGAAATTTTCGAGGAGGAAGAAAACATCATTATATATGGCGAATTCGAAACTTTTGGTCCTATCCAGAAGTATTTGGAAGAACATGGTTTTGAAATAATTAGTGCTGATTTTGAACGCATCCCCAAGGATACTAAGGAACTTGATGCCGAACAAACTGCCAGTATTGAGAAATTGCTTGAAAAACTCGAAGAAGACGAAGATGTTACAAACGTATTTCACACGATGAGGTAAACCTGATGGGTGGATGGAGAGTATCATGCAACCTGTCCCCAATTCATTGGGGGTTATTCACATTAAAGCCTTACGGACTTCTCTACTACCATCTACCCACCTTGTACTAAGTACTCAGTACTTCTTAAATATGAATCACCTCCCCATATGCAGCAGCTGAGGCTTCCATAATAGCCTCGCTCATGGTTGGGTGCGGATGGATTGATTTGATGATTTCGTGTCCTGTTGTTTCGAGATTATGTGCTACTACCAATTCGGCAATCAGTTCCGTTACATTATATCCAATCAGATGAGCACCTAAAAGTTCCCCGTATTTGGCATCGTAAATAACCTTTACGAAGCCCTCTTTTGCACCAACTGCACTTGCTTTGCCAGATGCCGAATAAGGAAATTTGCCCACTTTAATTTCATAACCTGCTTCCTTTGCTGCCTTTTCGGTATATCCAACCGAAGCTACTTCCGGGGAAGTATAGGTGCATCCGGGAATGTTATTGTAATCGATAGGACGTGGATTTTTTCCGGCGATTTTTTCAACACAGGTAATGCCTTCAGCCGAAGCCACGTGAGCTAGAGCCTGTGTAGCAAGAATATCACCAATGGCATAAATGCCTTCTACATTGGTACGGTAAAATTCATCCACTTTTACTTTGCCTTTTTCGAGCACTATTCCTAATGTTTCTATTCCAATATTTTCGAGGTTTGGCGTTATGCCTACCGCTGATAGTACAATCTCCGCCTCAAAAGTCTCTTCGCCTTTTGCAGTCTTAACTTTTACCCTGCATAAATTACCCGAACTATCCACCGTTTCAACAGTTGAGTTGGTGATTACATTTAATCCTGTTTTCTTGAAGGAACGTTCCAGCGTTTTAGATACTTCTTCGTCTTCCAATGGAACAATATTTGGTAAAACTTCTATCAAGGTAACTTTGGTTCCAATTGCATTATAAAAATAAGCAAATTCGCTACCAATGGCTCCTGAACCTATAACAATCATCGATGCAGGTTGCTTTGGCAAAAACATGGCCTGACGGTAACCAATTACTTTAACACCATCTTGTTTAATATTAGGTAATTCTCTCGATCTGGCGCCGGTAGCCAAAATGATATGATTAGCTGATATTTGTGTATTCTTCCCATCTTTATCAGTAACTTCAACCGTTTTATTATTGAGCAATTTACCAGTACCAAAAATAGCATCGATTTTGTTTTTCTTAAACAGAAACTGAATGCCTTTGCTCATCCCATCGGCTACTATTCGGCTTCGTTCAATCATCTTTGTAAAGTCCGGTTTAGCATCGCCATTAATGGTTACACCATATTCAGCTGCGTGTTGCGTATATTCGTATACCTGAGCACTCTTAAGCAGTGCCTTCGTGGGAATACATCCCCAATTGAGACAAATGCCTCCGAGATTTTCGCGTTCCACAACGCCTACTTTCATTCCAAGTTGTGCAGCACGGATAGCAGCTACATAACCACCCGGACCACTTCCAATAATTATTAGATCATATTGCATAAACAAAGTTTTGATTAGTTAAACAAATGTTTGGGGTATTGGTTTTGTTACCAGCCTAAATAATATCCGCTTAGTCCTATTATTAAGCCTACCAGAAAGTTAACTCCTTTCATCAGAAAAAAGCTATGTTTTGACTCTGCAAGGAGTGGTAAAGCACTGTGTCCATCCTGCACAATTGAACTTGCCATGAGAATGCTAAAGGGTATTTCGCCTTTAAAAAATAAGGTTACAAAAATCATATGCGGTCCTGATTCCGGAATAATACCCACAACCAAAGCTATGATAAGTACAGTAAACTTATTCGTAATTAGCCACGAGCCTATATCCACATAATGGATGAGCAATTCGATACCAAACAAAGCACCGAATGTCCACAGAAAAATACGTAAAAAGTGTTTTTTGATGATATGTTCCCAAAGATGTTCTTCCAGAAAATGCTCATCTACCATCATTAGTATATAAAGCGCTACAATGGCAATTCCCATAAAAAGGAAGTTCTCAAACCCCCATTCAAGATGTATCGAAGTTGCAGTAGCATTACCATGCCCGTGTTCAAATTGCCCCGTAGCAATACCAAAAAGAAAAAGCAACAACCCAAAGATCAGGATCGTTCTTGCAAAGGTTATATTCCGTAAATTATTAACTATGTTTTTGAATGAATTGGTTTGTTTCTTGAATTCGTGATTGTGAATCACCATATGTGTTTTGCCGGGAAAAGGCACCCTGTAAGAAGTAACGAACACATTAACGATTAATCCCACTGCAATGGCTATGATGAACAGAAACAGGTTTAACAATAAAGCTTTTTGAGGAAACATCGAAAACATTAGGAATGATTCGTCGCCTGTTGATGCAATCATACTGGCAATCAAAGCACCAAAATTCACCAGATTATGTGTAAACATTGAAACTACAGCAAAGCCACCGATACAACCGGGTATTAATCCGAGCAAGGCAGAAACTACAACTTGTTTAATCCTTGATTTTAGAAGGTTTTTTCCTAACGTACCATTTGAAATCACATTAAAATATTCTATCAGCAACATCATTACCAGAACCAGACTGGTGATCATGATAGTTTGTCGGGCAACGTCAATAAACATTCAAATTATATTAAATTAATAAGGTGATGTAAACTAACAAAGTTAGTGAATTTTTGTTTTACGGCTCCATGCCAAATATTGATTGAAATAAAACCACCAATCCTCCGTTCTTATTATTACACTGCACAATTACGATAACAAAAAGGCAACTTTGTCACTGAAAAATGTTAATTTTATTTATTGATTGCTTATACAAAATCAACTTTATTTTGTGTTCTGAATGAAAATAATATTTGCCATCCTAGTTGCTTTTGTGGTAACTTTTCCTGGAGTGACCGCTCAACCATTCTCAACAGAGCGCCCTAAGGTAGGCGTAGTACTGAGCGGAGGAGGAGCCAAAGGTCTTGCACACATAGGAGTTTTGAAGGTACTCGAAGAAGCCGGTATACCCATCGATTTTATAGGAGGTACCAGTATGGGAAGTATTGTTGGCGGTCTGTATTCTATAGGTTATTCTGCCAAACAGTTGGATTCGTTGGTGAGAGGTATTAAGTGGGATGAACTGCTAGGCGATAAGATTTCTCGCAGAAACCTCACAATGGTTGAAAAAGATGAAGATATTAAATATATTTTATCCTTCCCCATTCGCGAGAAAAAGATATCGCTTCCATCCGGCATTGTTTCCGGTCAAAATATCTCGCAGCTTTTTTCGAGGTTAACAAGTCAGGTTTATAATATTAAGGATTTTTCAAAATTTCCAATTCCTTACTTGTGTGTCGCATCCGATATTAAAAACGGCACAGCCATTGTTTTAAAGGACGGCGTTCTGGCCGATGCTATGCGTGCAAGTATGGCTATTCCCACAGTTTTTACACCGGAAGAAATTAACGGACGTCTTTTGCTTGATGGTGGGCTTATCAATAATTTTCCAGTAGAAGAAGTGAAGAAGATGGGAGCCGACATTATCATCGGTGTTGAAGTAGGCTTTAGAGAGGATAGGAAAGATGAGGTTTATTCCCTGGTTAAAATCATCGAAAAATCAATATTCATGCACAGCATGGAAAAAAATCGTACGAGCCAGAGCATGTGTACCATATTGATCGTACCTGATCTGTTAGAGTATAATGCATCAAGCTTTAACAGAGCCGACTCCTTGATAATCCGTGGCGAAAGGGCTGCAAGACTGCAATATAATGAGCTTAAAGAATTGGCTTCCTATTTAAATAGTTTTTCAGAACCTGTAAAACCCATCACGCACGCTGCAGAGCCAATTAGTGAAGTAACGGTTAAAACAATTGAAATCTCAGGACTAAAAAAAGTCCCAAAGGAATTTGTACTACATAAATTATTGTTTGAGGCACCTGCTAAAGTAAAAATTGCTGACATTGATAAATCCGTAGAAAACATATATGGAACATGGTTCTTCGAACGTATTAGTTATTGCTTTGAACCTGAGGAAGATGGTGTTAAATTACATTTTAACGTGATCGAAAAAAACACCAACTACTTCAGAGCTGGACTTCATTATGATTCTGATTTCAAAACCACCTTATTGCTGAATACCACTTTCCGTAACTTTATCTTGAGAGGTTCCAAAATAGCCATCGATCTTTCCCTCGGAGAAAATCCTTCCTTTAGTGCTTTACTATACAAAAATACAGGATGGAACCCGGGATTCTATTTATTTTTACCTTCCAAACTTGTGCCCGACTTCGGTTTCAAATTACAGATGCATAGCCTCGAGCTTTATCAATATCAGAGTGATATACGCACTGCCAGTTACAATTTCACGGATGTAACTACCGACTTCTTTCTGCAGGCCAATATGTCTAATAATAATAGTTTCAACCTGGGAGTTTTAGGTGATTATATCTCCTTATCCAATTTGATCAATTTTTATAAAGATAAATCCAGTTCATACTTTTTAAATATATACGGATGTTATAAAAAAGATTCGTACGACTACGCATTTTTCCCTTCGCGGGGTGCCAAAATTTCGGCAGATCTCAAATATGTAAAAGGTTTTTCGAAAAATGTCCAAAATGTCAAAGGCTTTGTAAGCGCTTCATTTCGCTCAAACGTTGTTGAGCCTTTAAGTAAAAAACTAAGTTTGAGCGAAAGTATTTATGGCGGAACCATTTTCGGCGATAATATTCCATCTCTTTATCAATTCTTTCTAGGTGGTCTCAATGATTCCTATATGCGTGGCATTTTCCCTTTTGTGGGAATGAATTTAATGCAACAATCCGATCGTAATGCTTTAGTTGCTCGAATGGATCTACAATGGGAGGTTTGGAAAGAAAATTTTATAACCTTAAAAGCCAATGCCGGCAGAGCTACTTCAAACTTAAAAGATTTGTTCATTTGGGACGACGATATGATATTTGGTTACGGAGCTTCCTTTGGCTACAGAAGTCCTATAGGCCCAATGGAACTAACTATTATGACATCGAACAAACATTCGGGTCTCTCCTTTTATATCAATATCGGATATTGGTTTTAGAGAAAATGCATTGTACTAAACAAAAATGGGTTAACGTTTCCAAATATTGATTATATTTGTTTTAGAAACATCTCTAACCAACCATTTGAACTATGAAAAAAATCTTTTTTCTTCTGACACTAAGCCTTAATTTTTTCTTTTTAAAGGGACAATCTACCTTGCCTGGAGGTTTTTTAAAAGGGTATATCCTTACAAAAACAGATACTATTCATTGCTACGTTTTAAATAAGGACTTCTTTAAAAATTGTGAAGTCGTAAAATATAAATTCTCTAAAGACGATAAAGTGCAGGAAGTTTATATTGAAAATATTATAGAAGTTCGCGATAATTCTTTATTATATAAAAAACTTACTTTTAATGGAAAAAGTTTTTTAGCGATACAACATATCAAAGGACCAGTTTCACTGTATGAACTCAATTACACTTATCAAATATCAGGTTTCCATTACAATGCACAATATAATTCGAACGGTGTTTACTTTTTGGAAAAGTCGAATAAATTAATTAAGGTTGAAAGAGATGGATATAAAGACTATGTAAAAATGATTCTGACGGACGACCCGGAAACAACAAAGAAAATCGATGAATCATTGCAAAAATACAAGGATGTTCCCGTATATATAAAGCTTTTAGTAAATAACTATAACACATGGTTAAATTCTAAAGCGAATTAACCCACTGAATTAATGAGTGCGAAAGTAATTGATGCACTTTTATAGATCAGAAAAAACGCTGGTAGAGTCGGAATGACCTGTCTGCGTTTTTTCAATTTAAATAAATCACACTTTTACTTCCTGTTCACATGAAATTCAACCTCTCCCGCTTCTTGAACATAAAAGTATCCCGGTCACTTTTCCCGGTTTAGCAAAATGAAGTCCTGGAAATGGTTTTACATGCCTTTCATTTGCAAACAAAATTTATTTTTACTATTTTTATATAGCTCTCCCCAAAATGTATTAAAAGAAAACTGCCGATATTTATTTTATAATATCGTTGGAAAATATTATGCTCTTAAAGAATCAAGAGGAAGGACAAAGGAGTTTGAAACACACATCCTAAAAATTTACAACAAATTTTTATTTGGGATTTTACATAAATTAATATTACGAAATTAAAACGGAGGAAGATGTATGATTTTTACCAAGGAAATGATTATTGAGAACCTGCAAAAAAAAGAGTATGCTACTTTGGTTACAGTGGGTAAAAAAGGTTTAACCTCCCGCACCATGACATTCGGATATCTGCCGGATGATAAAATATTTATGCTCACCCATAAAGGAACGGGTAAATTATCCGACATCAGTTTTTCAAAACAAGGTTTGCTACACCTTGGCAGTATCAGCGAAAATGTCACCGAATCGTTTGACATTTCTATCCGCGGAAATTTTGGTCTTATTGAATTCGGTGACCCGATGTATCAAACTGCCATAGATATATTAGGAAAAAAAGTTCCGCAAGTCAAGGATATGTTGGCTTCCAATGAGAATGCCAAAAATAATTACCAGCTGTTTCTGCTAAAAGTAACTGATTTAAGCGGGTGGAATTATATACAGGTCCTTAGTGGTGAACCTAAAACAGTAGTAATATAACGATCAAATTTATAAGTAAGCATCATGGAAACAATTAAATTAACAGAAGAGGAAATAGTTCGTTTAGAATCCTTACTTAACAAAGTATTGGCCGATTATCCTAATAATGCCATGGTCGACAAATATATTAAAATTTTTTTGGGCTACATTTCGGATTACAGATCCACCGGAGCGTATGTTCAAAATGAAATTACCACGGAAATAACTTTTGTAATTAATTATTTACGGTCTATATCTAACGAATCAGCCATAGCATTGGCAAATGCTGCTAAGGGGAGCTGCAAAAGCTGCATATTCCATGTCGATCATTGCATGATCAATGTATTTTTTGTGATATTTAAATCGCTGGAATTAAAAAAATACATAGATTTTAAAGACCTTAGACCCAGTATGCGAATGATGTTTTAGAATAAAGTATTAACGTATTAAAATAAAGTAGCCACGAATTCACTAATTATTGGTGCATTCGTGGCTATTTTTTCTTTGAGGTTATCCGATTTTCACGTTCAATTTAATAATCGTGGACACTTAGTATTTATTAAAAATATTTACTCTCCACCAAGTAATTTTTCACATAATCCTCTATACCGTCTTCCAGGGTGCTAAAAGGTTTATCGTAGCCTATTGACCGGAGTTTAGCCATATTTGCTTCCGTGAAATACTGATACTTATC
>CAYZNC010000239.1:0-4338 GCA_964478555.1 uncultured Bacteroidales bacterium
CAGCTCATCAAAAAAGTATGTTTTTTATTAACCTGTCGCACGAAATAAAAACTCCACTCACCCTGGTTGAAAACTATCTTGCAAGGTATATCGAGCGCAAAGGAGAAGATGAGGAGCTTGTGATTATGCGCCAAAACATCCAAAAAATGCGCCGTGATATTTTGGATTATCTGAATTTCGAAAACCTCGAAAGAGGCGCGATTTCCTATGAGGAACAAGAAGTTCTTTCGATGAGTAACCTTCTTGAGGGCAAAATAGGTCTTTTTATTGACTATGCAAGTACAAAGGGAATTGTAATTAACTACTACATTGAACCTAATGTCAATGTAAAGGCAAACCTCAAAGGAATGGAGCAAGTGCTCAATAACCTTCTTGAAAATGCAGTAAAATATACTCCTGTACAGGGAGAAATAAATGTTAATCTAAAAAATGAAAAAAATACGGTTAAACTTTTGATTCAAAATAGTGGTGTTGTAATATCTACAGACCAGATACCGCACCTTTTCGAGCCTTTTTACCAGTTATCGCAAGAGAAGCAAAATGCACAAGGAATGGGCATGGGTTTGTATATTGTAAAAAAAATTTTAGACAGTACCGGCGGACAAATTCAGGTGAGCAGCAGCAATGATCTGGGTGTTGTTTTTTCTGTACTACTCCCGCTAAGTGCTGGACATGAACCAATGGTACAACAAACATATAGCACAATTGCACCAAACATAAATCCGACCATGGCAAAGGCTTTTGATTCGTCGTATTCGATTAATAAACCTTGTTTACTGGTGGTGGAAGATCAAAATGATCTTTTACATTATTTAGTGGGAGAGTTACGTGGAAATTATAATGTATTTGTAGCCGATAATGGATTAGCGGCTTTAGAACGACTTGAATCCATGCCAGTTCCGGAACTTATAATTTCAGATATCATGATGGATAAGATGGATGGTTATGAACTACTTGAAAAAACCCTTGCTGATGAAAGGTTTGGTTATATTCCATTTATTTTTCTAACGGCAAAAGATACAACGGAAGAAAAAATTGCAGGATTGGATCTGGGGGCACTTGACTTTATAACCAAGCCGTTTTCAATAGACGAACTGAAAATGAAAATAAAAACCATTATTAATCAAAAAACACGTATTTCAGAAGCAGCTATTCGAGATATAAAAAAACAATTTGCAGACACATATTCTTTGAATAATAAAAAGAAAAAAGAAGATATATTTAATGCAAATGCCTTGAAATATAATTTAACGGTAAGGGAGAAAGAAATTATTTCTTATATACGTAATGGCTCAAAATATGAAGAAATTGCGGACATGCTCCATATTTCAGACCATACTGTTAACCGACATGTGCAGAACATTTACAAAAAAACGGATTCAACAACTAAAATTGGTTTGATTGATAAGATGTATGGGAATGTTTAGGATTTTTCAGAATATAAATAGGGTAAAATTGTGGATGTACGTTTAAAACATTTTTCAAATCTGCGTTATCTGTGGGAAAAAAATAAACTTTTCATATCTTAGCTTTCAAATAATTTGAATTAGCCCATGACAACAAAAGTATTCGCCATTCATACGGCAACCGCGCTGGTAGAACCAATGACCAGCCTCTTTAAAGAACATCTTCCGGATGTAAAGTTAAACCACATAGCAGACGATAGCCTTATACAGGAAGTTATATCAGCCGGTGGAGTCACATTGGCTGTTCGCAAGAGATTAATAGCTTATTACTTTGCAGCCGTGGATGCCGGTGCCGACATCATATTCAATACCTGTTCGTCAGTGGGAGAAATAGCAGCGTATGCACGAGAATTGATTCCGGTTCCCATTCTTAAAATTGATGATCCCATGGCGATAAAAGCAACTCAATTATCCACAAAAATAGGTGTTATTGCTACCTTATCCACAACGCTGTCTCCGACATCAAATCTGATCAAGAAGAAAGCAGCCGCTTCAGGGGAAAAAATTGATCTTATAGAGGGTTTGGCTGAAGGCGCATTTGAAGCAATGATGTCAGGTAATCGCGAAAAACACGATTCTCTGATACTTGAGGCTGCACAAAGAATTGCCTCACGAGTTGATGTGATCGTTCTGGCCCAGGGATCCATGGCTCGGATGGAACAACTGCTTGCCAAAGAAACAGGAAAAATAGTGCTATCCAGTCCTCTTTTAGGCGTTTTGGGCGTTAAAGATTTTATTCGAACTAAAAACTGAAAGGTCTTTTAAATTCATTATTTACAGACAACCCGTTAAATTAGTTGCAAAACCTGCCAGCGTCTTTTGACCCGGCAGCGTTAAAACCATATCTTAGTACTATCTATGCTAAATCCTAAATGAAGAAGAAAAACGTCATTCTCCTCTTTCTTGTACTTCTTAGTGTCATTACCTTTCTTGACCGCATTAATATAAGTGTTTCCGGGGTAAGCATTATGCACGATCTACACCTGAACAAAAAACAGTGGGGATGGATATTGAGCTCTTTCATCATTAGCTATGGGTTAATGCAGATTCCTTTAGGGATGTGGGGTGATAAAAAAGGACACCGGATTGTTCTTGCATTAATTGCTTTATGGTGGTCGGTATTTACAATTGCAACCGGTCTCACCGGAGGATTTATATCGCTTCTGTTGATCAGGTTTCTTTTTGGCATTGGTGAAGCAGGTGCTTATCCCTGTATGACTGGTACTATAGGCAGATGGTTTCCAAAATCAGAAGCCGCAAAAGCCCAGGGTTATATTTGGGCCGCCAGCCGTGTAGGTGGCGCAATTACACCATTTGTTGTTATTCCTGTGGTGTTTGCTTTTGGTTGGCGCGTTGCATTTTATATGCTTGGTTTCCTCGGCCTCATCTGGGTAATCATTTGGTATTTTTGGTACAGGGACCCTTCTGTAAGTACCCAAATTGCAGTAGAATCAGAAGTAAAAAAAACTGATTATACAGTCAATACAAATGAAAAAATATCCGTTCCCTGGAAAATAATTTTGAAAAATAAACAATTCTGGCTTATCCTGTCGATGTATTGGTTCTATGCCTGGGCCACTTGGTTTTTCTTTTCATGGTTTCCAACCTTCATGGAAGAAGGACGTGGGTTTGCCAAAACCGAACTTACTTATGCAGTCGCCATTCCTTTTTTAATGAGCATGATTGGGAATATATCAGGAGGATATCTGAGTGACCGGCTTTCTAAAAAGTATGGCGTAAAGATTGGCCGTCGTTTACTTGGAGTTTCAGGATTGGCCTTATCTGCTGTTTGTATGTTTCTGGCAGCTTTTATTCCGGGGAAAATACAAGTTTTTATTTTTTTATCCTTATGCTTTGGAATTATCGACCTGATGTTGCCCAGTGCTTGGGCTGTCTGTGTAGATGTCGGTAAAAGGCATGCGGGGGCAATTTCCGGAGCCATGAATACTGCGGGGAATATAGGAGGATTTGTTAGTGCAACGGTATTTGGTTATATCGTTGAATCAACAGGCAATTATAATTTCCCTTTATTTATCATTTCCGGAATGTTGATGATAAGTGCCGCATTATTTTCCCGTATAAATGCTTCTCAGCCCTTGGTTAAAGAGGACGTTTAACAAGGATTAAATAATGTTCTTATGCGGGGAAAGCTTAATTCTATGCCGGCAACCTGAGCAACAAAAATGGTAACAGTTCATTAGTTTTTAGGTGCTAAGAATATTTCATTGATTCTTTTTTGCATATCTTCAAAGGAAACATCTTCAATGTGGGTCATGATGGACCATTGGTGCCCAAAAGGATCTGTAAGGCTTCCGGTACGGTCGCCATAAAATTGGTCTTTTACCTCCATATCCCCGGATATGATTGCTCCTGCTTTAAGGGCTTTGGCAAATACGGCGTCTACATCTTCTACATATAAGCATAGGCAAACAGGAGAGCCACCAAGTGTGTGCGGACTTGCATTGCCCCACTCGGAATTTTCTTCTGAGAGCATTATTTTCGAATCACCTATTGCTATCTCGGCATGAGCAATTGATCCGTCAGGCATGGTTATTCTTCCAACCTCTTTTGCTCCAAATGCATTTTTGTAAAATTCTATGGCCGCTTTCGCATTTTTAACATTGATGTAAGGGGTTAATGCGTTGTACCCTTTCGGAATTGCTTGAACTTTCGTTTTCATAAATAAAATAATTAAGGGATCATGCCTTTTTATAACATTTTTTGATAAACAAAGTTCGTTTATGTCAAAGACAAAAGTTAAGTTTTGTGGCTTTATAACAATGCTTGAACACCCCCGCTATAATCCAAAAATATTTTTAATGGCTTCCGCATAAGTGTTGCCACTGGTAATTTTAGTCTTTTTTGCGTCGTC
>CAYZNC010000239.1:4438-10406 GCA_964478555.1 uncultured Bacteroidales bacterium
CGGGCTAATGCTTCGTCATCGACAATAAGGGTACGCCACTTACGCCAGATGAACACCGCATCTTCAGGATCATTTATGGCTTTACTCTCCAGCTTCCATGGCACTTCCGCATTCATGCTCAAATGAAGCAGACAAAAAAGCGTAACGATAAAACAGATTTTTGTTTTCATAAAGTTTGAATTGTTGAACGCCACAAATGAAAGTAAATAAAAAAAGGAATAAAACATAATTCCGACGACTCTGCGTTTTCAGGTCTTAAAATGGTTTTTTGGAAGAAGATTTTGTTTGTGTGTTGGCTCCGGTTTGCTACAACGCAATAAAAAAGGGTCCCAACTACTTGAAACCCTAATAAACTCGAAATGGCTTAATTATTTTTTAATTACAACTTTTTTCGTGAAAACTTCCTTTTCACCCATTATTTCTACCACATAAATTCCTGGTAAAAAACCAGTAAAATCAAGCGTTAGATTAGTTTTATCTGTTGATTTAGCAGCATATACCATTTTACCACTTTCATCAAATGCCCTGATGGTAATTTGCTGATTTCGGAATTTATCTTCCAAAATTATATGAACCGGACCGTTGGAAGGATTCGGGTAAACCGACCATCCTTCATCTTCCGTATTTTTTATGCCCGAAGTTTGTTTATTGACAACAATGTATGCTGTTTTAATGATAGAATCCTTAGCACCCACTTTTGATGAAAGAAGTCTCACCGCATAAGTGCCGGGCGTTTTGTAAATAAAGGTTGGATTTTGTGAGGTTGAATCCACCGTTTTGTCATTGTTAAAATCCCATCCCCACTCGGTGGGTTTTCCTGTAGATTGATCCGTAAAATGAACAGTTAAGGGGGCCGTGCCTGTTGTTATATCGGCCACAAATTGGGCATCAACAGGCGTTTCTAAGGTAATTCGTTTGATAAGGGTATTGTTAGTGATATTGCATTCCGCCTTACCCTCATAGGATACATCTACGACAAGAAACGGACAAGGTTCCGTGGCAAAACCGCTATTTCCATGATAAACATCCCTGTACGTTTGACCTGGTAACAAATAGGCGGTAGAATAATAGGCAATAAATGCACCTCCGGCTGCATAATATCTGGATTTAGAACTGTCAGGAGACACATAATTTTGGAAAGCCACTTTATTTAGGAATATAGTGTCGTTTCCAATATTTTCAATCTCAAAACTATAGCTGAAGTCAATCCCTGAAATATTGGTGATGGCAATTTTACGGCACACAAGGTCAGGACATTGGGCTGATACGGATAAGTTAATTGCCACGAACAAGGTTAAGCCTAACAGACTCGTTAATAAGTAATTATTTTTCATATTAATTCATATTTGTTTAAACCTAACCCTCGTACGTTAGATCGAATCATAAGGTTATATCACTTGAAGAAAAAACTTAGTGATTTGAAGTGATCGTATCGATATTGACACAAATGTTATTTTAATATCTTTGACTACAATCATTGTTTTAAAGTTTATGAAAAACTTAGGGATTTTAATCATTATCCTTACTTATCTTTATGTCAATTTTGTTCTGGCGCAGAATCCCGGATGATATAAATTTCAGAAAATATCTGTCGAAAGAGGCCTTTCACACAGTGTGGTAACGGCATGCACGCAGGATAGGCTGGGTTTTATGTGGTTTGCCACGCAGGACGGGCTAAATCGTTTCGATGGGTACCACTTTGTAAATTTTTATAACCAGAAAGGCAATCCCCATAGTTTGTCGAATAATTTTATTCAATCGGTACTTTGCGATAAGGATAACGAAATATGGGTGGCCACACTTGACGGTCTTTGCAAATACGACTATTTATCAGAGCATTTCACCGTATTTTATAACGAACCGTCCAATATAAATTCTATCAGTGACAACGAAATAAGCTGCCTAACGCTTGCCGGAGATGGGAATATATGGATTGGGACGTCCACTCAGGGGGTGAATTATTTCAATAAAAAAACAAAAAATTTTATCCGCTACTCCCATTTGATTTCAAATAATATCGCCTCAATTTTTGAAGATAAAGACAGGATGCTTTGGATAGGTACGTTTAATGCAGGTTTGGAATGTATCGATTTAAAAACTAATAAACATTTTTATTACAAAGCGTTATCCGGTAATTTTTCTTGTCTGCAATCAAATTATATTCGGTGTATCACCCAGGATTCTCTGGGAAATGTGTGGGTAGGCACCAATAAAGGGTTGGCTCGTTTCCTGAAAAAAAGCAAAACATTTCAGGTATTTATGGCTGAACCACAAAAAACCGGTTCGATGAACGGAAACATAGTTCGATCGATGATGTGCGACTCGAAAAAAAACCTGTGGGTAGGTACTGAGGAATGCGGGCTAAATATCCTGAATATTTCAAATATTGACAATGATCCGGACTCACATTTTCAGCAAATAAGAATGAGCGAAAACGAATTTGGATTATCAATAAGAACTGTAAATACTATATTTCTTGACAATGATAAAAATATATGGATTGGCACCTACAGCGGGGGAATTAATTTTATTAGCAGTCTTACTGAGAAGTTTCAAAAATACCAGCATAACCCTTACGACAATAGCACCATTAATTACCCTAAAGTTTGGGGGCTTTGCGAAGATAAATCAGGCAACATTTGGATAGGCACTGATGGCGCAGGGTTGGACAAGCTTAATCCTGAAACAAATACAATCAAACATTTTACTCACCATAAAAATAATGCCACTTCGATAAGTGATAACGCTATTTTATGTGCATTCCGCGACCATAACAATACACTTTGGTTTGGTACTTATGCGGGGGGACTAAACAAGTATAACGACCATTCAGGTACATTTATCAATTACCGGCCTGTATTTAACGACAGCAACAGTATTCCGGTTAATGATGTAAGGGTTATCTTCGAAGACAGGAACCATAATTTATGGATAGGAACTAATGGTGGTGGGCTTTGTAAATATAATCCAAAAGAAGATAATTTTTCCATTTTAAATACCCGCAATAGCCACCTATCCGCAAACGATGTCAGAGCATTGCTCGACGACGGCAGGGGCAATCTTTATATTGGAACCTATAACAGAGGACTGGATGTTTATAATCTGAAAACCGGCGGTTTTAAAAACTACCGACACAACAAAAAAAATAATAAAAGTTTAAGTGATAACTACATTTATTCCCTAACGCTTGATAAAAAGGGGCGGATATGGATAGGTACAAGCAATGGACTTTCGCTTTTCGATGAACAATCCGGTACATTTACCAACTATGATGAAAAAGACGGATTAGCCAATAATTTTATTCATGCTGTATTAGTCGATCCAAGTGGCAACCTTTGGATTAGTACCAATAAAGGCATTTCAAAATATATAACTGTTGAAAATAAATTCCAGAATTTCGACTTTTACGATGGCCTTCAACAAGGGGAGTTTAACGATGGTTCGGCGTTAATAGATCATAGTGGTAGAATGTGGTTTGGTGGTATCAATGGCCTGAATTCTTTTTTCCCAAATAATGTAAGTAAAAGCAAATTCCAACCCAATGTTGTGCTTAGTGATTTTTTGCTTTTCAATTCTCCCTCGAAAGCCAAAACACGTGAAAATCCGGATAGTCCTCTTCCTTCCTCCATAAGCACTGTAAAAAAAATAATTCTCAATTATCAACAATCGGTATTTACCTTGGATTTTGTGGCTTTAAACTATAGTTTTCCTGAAAAAACTCAATATGCATATAGGATGAAGGGGTTTGACATAGATTGGAATGAAGCAGGTGCAAGGCACACAGCAACTTATAGGGAATTGCCTGCAGGCCGGTATTTTTTTGAAGTAAAAGCCTCGAATCAGGATGGATTGTGGTCAGAAAAAACTTCTGAAATTGAAATTATTATAAAACCACCTTTTTGGAAAACATGGTGGGCATATTTTATATACCTGGTGTTGCTTATTTCAATCCTATATCTTATATACAACTATTATAAACAGCAGGCTGCATTAAAAAACAAATTATTGCTGGAACAGGTTAGTCATCAGAAGGATCTAGAATTGAACAAGGAAAGGTTCCGGTTCTTTACAAACATATCTCATGAATTTCGTACTCCATTAACGTTAATACTTGGACCAGTGGAAGAGTTACTGGGTAAGGAAGGACTACAATCTTCATTAGGCCGGAAACTAACTTTAATATACAGAAATGCCCATAAATTATTAGACTTGATCACCATGTTGCTCGATTTTAGAAAGGTTGAATCGGGTAATATGGAAGTAAAGGTTAATAAGGGCGATATGGTGCTGTTTAGCAAAGATATCGTGAACACGTTTCGGAGTTTGGCAGATCATAAAGGAATTACTCTCAAGTTTATCTCGCAGTCAGAATATATTGAAGCATGGTTCGATCGGGAAAAGTTTGAGATCATTTACAACAACCTGCTTTCGAATGCACTTAAATTTACTCCCAAAGGAGGCAATATAACGATTGAAATACAAGAGCGTTTTCCGCGCTTACTCAATGTGAATGCCGAAATAATTTCAATAACTATTGCCGATACTGGTATTGGCATTGCAGAAAAACATATCGACCATATTTTTGAAAGCTATTATTCACTTGAACATTCAGAAGGTATCAAGGGTACTGGCATTGGATTAGCACTAACCAAGAGTCTTGTTGAAATGCACAAAGGCAAAATTGTTGTAGAAAGTCTTGAAAAACAGGGGAGCAACTTTATGATAGAAATTCAGAAAGGAAAAAGTCAGTTTTCCAGTGCTCAGGTTTTGGAAAACTCAGATGAGGCAAAGGAAATACGAATTTCTCAGCGACCCAATTTTGCAATGCCACAGGCAAGTACTGCAGCTGAAAATACAGTTGATCCGGAACAACTTGCCGACAAAAAAATAATGCTTGTAATTGAAGACAATGACGATGTACGAAGTTATATTGCCGAAAGTTTTACCGGAAAATATACACTATTACAAGCGATTAACGGGATAGAAGGATATGCAATTGCATGCAAAAATGTTCCTGATATTATTATTAGCGACATCATGATGCCCGAAATGGATGGAATTGAATTCTGTTATAAAATTAAAAAAACGCTTGCAACTAGTCATATACCTATCATATTATTAACAGCGCGCTCGTCCATTACGCACAAAAAGGAAGGCTACGAAACAGGCGCCGACTTGTACGTGACCAAACCTTTCAGTATCGATTTACTTGGTACGATGATAGATAATCTTCTGGAAACACGGAAGCAGCTTAAAGATTACTATACCAGAACGATGTTGTTTCAGACTGAGGATATTCAGAAAGAAACACCCGATGATAAATTCATGAAAATGTTGATAGATTTGGTAGAGAAAAATATGGCCGAACCTGATTTCGAGGTTATTAAACTTGCCAATGAATTAAACATGAGCCGTTCTGTGTTATATCGCAAGATAAAAGCATTAACTGATTTGTCAATTATCGAATTTGTTCGCACTGTGCGAATTAATAAAGCTGCACAAATGCTTAAAACTGGCAACTACAGAGTGTCTGATGTAGCATTTGAAGTTGGCTTTAACGATTTAAAATATTTCAGGCAATGTTTTAAAGAACAATTTAAAATGTCTCCTTCCGATTTACTTCATCATCGCAACTTGGATCAACAGTCAGATAATTAAGTATTTATTTATTTATCATGAAATAGATATTCAATTTTCCCCTTGTTTTTGAACACTTACTCCCTTCTTCCCGGTTTGCAATTGTCATAGCTTTGCCGGACAATGGTCTCTGTCATATCTAACCCATTGATTTACCGGGATATTTATTCAGAAAGTTTTTCATATTAATTATTTAAATAAATGAAATTACATAGAAATACCCTGACAATTTTATTGTTTTTATGTGAATTTGCGACATTAACTGCACAAACAAACCAACTCAAAATTCCCTAGAAAATATCTTACCGATTGGGTTCTATAAACCTTCTGA
>CAYZNC010000240.1:0-10402 GCA_964478555.1 uncultured Bacteroidales bacterium
AAAATTTAGGTTAAACAATAAATTCAGTTCAAAATAACTTCATTGTTAACCCTTTTAATAATTAAAGATTCAGAGTCGTCAGATAATAGTGCAGAATGGTTAAATTATAGTGGTAAATCGGAGCAATTGAAATTATTACATTTAACGAAAAAATAGTCAATTGAAAGGTGGTTTCGACTCCGCTCAACCACCGGTTTCAGTCATTTCAACCTTAAGCGGAGTCGAAGGCGGTCTCTGAGCGGAGTCGAAGGAGGACCCTGAGCGGAGTCGAAGGGCCCTTTTACCTCATCTCATTTTAGGTTGAAGAATGCTAACGCGATTACCTTCGGTATCATTGAAAGAAACGTAGATACCAATTCCCGGTATTTCCACAGGCTCGCCAAGAACTTTGCCACCTGCAGCTTCAACTTTCCTCATTGCCTTTTTTATATCCTCAACGGCTATAACAACGGATGGACATGCAGGACTATCCTTGGTTTTAGGATAAAAACCGCCATTAATAGCACCTACCCTTTTGGGCATTCTATTTTCATCAACCTCGGTAGTGGCAACTGTTACATAATTGCCCATGTCCTCACCCATCATTTGTGTTTGCCAACCAAACACATTCGAATAAAAGTCCGCCATGCGTTTCCTATCTTCAGCAGGCATTTCAAAATGTACAACAGGATCCATTTTTATCCATTTTAAGATTAATAATTAGTTTTAAATCAACACGATATTAAAAGAAGATTTTAAATATAAACAGGGAAAAAACAGGAAAGTTCAACTGTTTTACAACCAATCCAGAAATTTATCAAAGAAAAAAACCAACAAAAATATTCATTTAACCACACCTCACATTTCTAGGAATAATCGTTTTTCTCACTACATTTGAAGTGTTTTTTAGTAATTAACCAACCATTCAAATTTTAAATCTTATGAACCCACTTTTTTCCCAGAACCTGGGAATAATCCTAATCGGATTTGCTGCATTTATTATAATTTATAATTCCATCATTATTGTAGGTGGTAGAGAAATTGCTATGCTCGAACGCCGCTGGTTTGGCAAGAGCATGCCCAAAGGCAGGGTAGTTGCCATGGCTAATGAAATTGGCGTCCAGGCCCGAACACTCGGACCCGGATTGCACGTTCTTATACCTTTTTTATATAAAGCCCGCAAGGTATCTTTTATTGTTATCGACGAACAAGAAGTTGGCTTAATCGAGTCGATCGATGGTAATTCCATTCCTGCAGGTAAAATTTTCGCTAAAGTAGCTCCTAATCATAACTCATTCCAGGATTGTGAAGCTTTCCTGAAAAATGGCGGAGAAAAAGGCCCCCAGATCGAAATCCTGGCTCCCGGAACATACCGTATAAACCCAGGTCTTTTTAAAGTTCGCAATGTGGCCTCGGTAGTCATCGACTCCGGCCAAATTGGAGTGGTAACCAGCATGGACGGTGAACCCATCTCCACTGGTCGTTTGCTCGCTATTAAAATTGACGGACATTCCAATTTTGAAAACGGAGAAAAGTTCCTCGCCAACCACGGACAAAAAGGTCCTCAATCAGAAATATTGCTGCCTGGTACATACCGTATAAACCGCGATTTGTTTCACGTTCAAATTGCCGATGCAACCATAATTCCATCCGGCAAAGTGGGATTGGTTACTGCGCTTGATGGTGAGCCTTTACCGGAAACAGAATATGTTGCTAAATCGGTTCCTGATCATAAAGATTTCCAAAATGTACTTATGTTCTTATCGTCGGGTGGCCAAAGAGGTCCACAGTTTGACGTGCTGAAACCAGGTACTTATTATATCAATCCGATGATGTTTCGTGTTGACCTCGACGATGTTGCTATTATTCAACGTGGCCAGTGCGCCGTAGTTGTGTCGAACGTTGGTGAAGAGCCCGAACATGTAAAGAAATTGATGCAGGATACCGCTAAACTTGAAGCAGGAATGCTTGAACGTGGTGAGCATTTAACCGATGCCGTAAGACCTGAAGCAGGTGTTGAAAGATACGTGGTTCCCAAAGGCTATCGTGGCATCCAGCAGGACGTGGCAGGCCCTGGTATTTACTACCTCAACCGCAGGGCGTTTATTGCCTATGTCATCGATACAACCAACATTACCATCGACTGGGATGAAAGCTCCGACACTAAATTTGATCCTTTGAAAGTAATTTCACGCGATGGTTTCGAAATCAGTGTTTCCGTGAAGGTGATCATCCGTGTACGTCCCGACCAGGCTCCATATATGGTTTCAAAAATAGGATCCATCGACAATCTTATCCAGCACGTGATTCACCCGATGATTGATTCAAGTTTCCGTAACCAGGCCTCCTCTACCTCAGCTATGAACTTTCTACAAGACCGTCAGGAAGAGCAAAGGAAAGCCGAAGAAAGAGCTCGCATTGAACTCGAAAAATACCATGTTGAATGTGTATCCGTATTGATATGTCAGATTAGACTGCCACAGGAGTTGATGGATACGCAAACCATGAAGATCATTGCCCAACAGCAACTGGGAATGTACCAGGAACAGCAGAAAGCAGAACAAACCCGTATTGCTACTGAAAAAACCCGGTCGGAAGCTGAAATGCAGAAAAGTCTCGTGGAAGCTGAAATTGGTGTTAAAATTGCCGAACAAACCAAACAGAAAACAATTCGTGCAGCAGAAGGGGAAGCAGAAAGTATAAGAATCCGTGCAGAAGGTGAAGCCAAAGGTATAAAGGCAATTGGCGAGGCCGAAGGTACAAAGATTCTTGCGATGGGAGAAGCCACCGCCAAAGCTTACGAAATGCAGAACAAAGCTATTGGAAAACAAGGCGTAACCGCCATTGAAATATCCAAACAAATAGCTGAGGGAAATATTAAGGTCACTCCTGATTTCCTAATCCAGGGAGATAATAATCTTGGTGGCCTTTTATCGGGTTTCCTCACTAAACTGATTATGGATAAAAAACAGGAAGGTGACAAGGACGATAATAAATAAGAAATAGCTTCAATCCTATTGCAATGCTATCACAAAATTTTAGCCCTCAATTTCATTGGGGGCTATTTTTTACCCCTCCGCGAAATGAGAAATCTGATACCCATAGGATAAATATGAGACTGTTAAAAATGGTTTAATGGAGGCAATTTGTACTTATGCTAATAAATATAAGTTTTAGAAACGGCATCATAGTTATTTAAAGATCAAAAGCCCTAACAGGTGTATAAGCATTATTTTTTTGAAGAATTGAAATAAAATTAATCCTATCGGCATAATAAAGCTCTAGAATTTGTGGGCTGTAGCCAATATGTGCATGAGGCAGATGTTTTTTAATCCCTTCAAAAAAGTCCCTTTTGGCTTCTTCCGAAGTACAATTGATGGTTAAGTTTTTGCCATCAATAGTTAGTAATTGGAACTTATTTTCGTTGTATAGTGTTATTATTAACCCAACAGTGTGTTTCACTGAAATAGGCTTAATCCATATAATATTTCCAGATTTATTCTTGACTACATTAATCCAATATTCACTGGATTTAACCCCGCTAGAAAATAGAATAGCAAGAGACAAAGGAATAAGTCCTAAAAGAACCAGTAGAATAAACCACAATGAACTGTGAAGCATTGCTATGCCTGTATAGATTAAAAACCCCGATAAAAAAGTTATCCCAACCGATGCCAGAATGGTTTCAGTCATGCTTTTTTGAGAGGCTTCTTCAATTAAATTAATAAAATTATCCAACGCAAAAAATTATAATGTTGTTTAAACGGTGATCATTTCATTCATTTCATTCCACATCATTCACTACGCTGCATATACATCATAAATCTATTTTGTAGGCTAGTGAAATATTCAGTGGCATCCTTTGTCATATTATCTAATTTATATGCAGTGCTCATCCTGATAATTTCCTGTAACAGCATCATATTGATACGAATTTCATAGGCAACACCACTCAGTTGATTTTTTGGAATTGATTTAAAATACTCCAGATTTTCCATCGTTACCTGTTGCATTTTTTTTAGTACCTCTTCCCCTTTTGACTTTTGTCCGGCCTGAAAATATCCGTTGGCAATAGAGAATATCTGGTAATCATAGGTTATTCTTTCATTGGGCAGTATTTTGGAAATTCTGTCCAACACTTTAACAGCCTTATCCTTCTTTCCTTCATTCACCAGCTCTTCAGCCAACATGCCAAATTTATCGCGCAACCCTAAAATTGATGACAGTGTACTGACGTGGGTCCAGTCGAGATATACCTTTGGATCAGCAAGGGACTTAAATGCGAATTTATTCATATACTTATCATAAAGCGAATTGCCATCAATAATCCCAACGTCCTGCATATCTTTTTGAGGGCTCTTACAGGGAGTCAGTTTATAAGCATAGCCATCCAACTGCAGGTATCGGTCTAATCCGAATGTTCGTGGCTCCTGAACTGAAGCAAAATATATGGGCCGTTCCCAATTATTGGACGAAATAATATCCAGGAGAAGCATCTGATTCATTTGCAGGTAATGGCCGCGCAAATTTACTTCAACGG
The DNA here is from genome assembly GCA_964478555.1 of uncultured Bacteroidales bacterium. Lineage (GTDB taxonomy): Bacteria > Bacteroidota > Bacteroidia > Bacteroidales > JAAUTT01 > JAAUTT01. The sequence goes on from CAYZNC010000240.1 coordinate 4,520, forward strand.
CATTTTGGACAGGCCAGTTAGCAGGAAGTTTTAAATTTTTAATTTTATTTTTATCAACCGGTAAAATCCATTTACTAGAGGGTATATAATTGATAATTTGTCCATCGCTTAGCTGAACCTTGTATTGCTGATCTTCTGAGGCAATACAATATAGCATATTGCTTACGTCAAATACCGAATCTACATGCTGAATAATAGGCAAATATGATCTCTGTCCCCCTATAAATTTATCCGCGGTTAAGCTCATTTTCAAACCGGGCTGCTCATATTCAGGTTTGCGCATCTGGTCCACATACCAATAAGCGGAAAGGTAAGGTAACAATACAAGTCTGATATCTTTTCGGATGCCTTCTACTTCCTGAGCATACCAAAGCGGATAAGTATCATTATCGGCATTGGTGAATAATATCGCGTTAGGTTCGCAGGACTCGAGGTAATTGCGGGCATACTCCAGCACATCGTATCTTCCGGAACGGTCATGGTCGTCCCAGTTTTGTGTGGTCATAATGAAAGGCACACTCGCCGATAACAAAATAGTAACAGGTAAGGCTATTTTGCCAAACTTTTTCTTATCCAGCCATTGCCAAATTCCGATCACTCCAATACCAATCCAAGCGGCAAATGCATAAAACGATCCCACATAAACATAATCCCTTTCACGCGGAGTCACCGGTTCCTCATTGAGAAATATCACAATCGCAATACCCGTAAAGAAGAATAATAAAGCGAGCACTGAAAAATTTCTGGCGTCTTTTTTATAATGATAAAAGAGACCAATTAATCCCAAAATCAGGGGTAAAAAATAATACGTATTACGGCCGGCATTATTTTTCAGGTTTGAGGGCAATTTTGCCTGACTGCCAAGCATCATATTATCCACAACCGGGATCCCGGATAACCAGTTACCATACAATACATTTCCGTGGCCTTGAATATCATTCTGCCTACCCACAAAATTCCATAAAAAATACCGCCAATACATAAAACCCAGCTGATACCTGAAGAAGAATGTCATATTTTCACCGAAAGTAGGAAGCATAATCGTTTCCTGTTTACCACTTTCGTTTGTACGATAATAGGGCTTACCCTTAAAATCAACCCATTGCTTATATGCATCTGCATGTTCCGGTCTATCACTTGCCATTCTTGGGAACAGCATAAGTGTGTTACTATCGAACGTATATTTAGGAATTAATGGATACGCCACGTATTGTCCCTGAAAAGGCTGATAACTTTTTCGTTGTTCTTGATCAACCATTGGCGAAGCAAAGGATTGACCGTAAAGAAATGGTCGTGATCCATACTGCTCACGGTTAAGATAGTTTTCCAGGGCAAATGGATCTTCCGGGTTCCCCATATCAACCGGAGGATTGTCGTGAGACCGTATGACAAGAGCTCCAAAACTGGAAAAGCCTAGTATAAGTAATGAAATATAGACAATTGAATTATAAAGCCAAACTTTTTTCTTTTTATATGAAAAGTACAAACCGGCAACGATTACCGCAATAATAATCAACCCGCCGATAATAAAACCGGAATTAAAAGATAACCCCATATCATTTACGGCGGTTAGCTCAATCAAGGAGAAATATTTAGGTAAGCCTGGGATAATGATATACAATATTCCACCTAAAATAATTCCGGCAATTAAAATTGCTAATAAGCTTCTTTTCCAGGTAACCTGGTAAGTTTTGATATAATACAATATCACAATGGCGGGAATCGCCAACAGGTTTAATAAGTGAACCCCTATGGACAATCCGGCTACATAAGCAATAAACATAAGCCATCTGTTAGCACCCGGTGTTTCGAATGACTCTTCCCACTTCAGTATACACCAGAAAACAAAGGCTGTAAACAATGAAGACAAGGCATAAACTTCCGCTTCCACTGCAGAAAACCAGAACGAATCGGAAACCGCATAGGACATTGCTCCAATAACTCCTGCGGCGATTATAATAATTTTTTGACGATCAGATTGTTGCCAAGTTGATGATAATAATTTTCGGCCAAACCAGGTAATAGTCCAGAAGAGAAACATAATAGTAAGTGCGCTTGCTATGGCAGAAGAGCCATTGATCAATAAGGTGACATGACTGCTACTAGAACCCCCCAACAATGAAACCACATGACGGATAATCATCACAAGTGGTGCGCCTGAAGGGTGTGCTATTTCGAGCTTTGCATCGCATGACAAAAACTCACCGCAATCCCAAAAACTCACTGTTGGTTCTAATGTTGAAAGATAAATAACAGCCGAAGCAACAAATACCAATGCGCCTATCGCATTATTCCAAAATTTGAAATTTGTGTTTAGTTTCATCCTGAATTTTTTGGTTATTTTCCCTTTCTGTACACGCAAAAAAGGAAAGGTTCATAAACAGATGTAAAGATATTATTACATTTGCAACAAAAAAAAATTGGGTCAAAATCTGGATTTCATCTTTGGTGTTCGGGCAATTACTGAAGCCATCAGGTCAGGAAAAGAAATTGATAAGGTACTAATCCGAAAAGGCTTAGCCGGTGAATTATTTCAGGAATTATTTCAGGAAATTAAGGAAAACAACATTAGTTTTCAGTATGTACCAGTTGAAAAATTAAACCGGATCACGCTAAAGAATCATCAGGGATTAATTGCACTGGTTTCTCCCATTGCATACAATAATATAGAATCAATTATTCCATGGCTTTTTGAACAAGGCAAAACACCATTTATACTTATACTGGATTGTATTACTGACGTTCGCAATATTGGTGCAATTGCCCGTACTGCTGAATGTGCAGGAGTCGATGCCATTATTGTTCCTGAAAAAGGCTCCGCGCAAATTAATGCCGATGCAGTGAAAACATCTGCAGGCGCGTTAAATTACGTCCAAGTATGTAAAGCAAAAAGTTTGATTAATACGGTTAAATTTTTAAAGGATAGCGGCTTACAAATAATTGCCGCAACTGAAAAAACATCTGAGCCTTATTTTAAATTAAACTATACAGAACCTCTTGCACTCATTCTAGGCTCTGAAGATACAGGTATAAGTTCCGATCTGTTGCGAATTGCCGACCACCTTGTTCGAATACCTTTGATGGGACGTATTGAATCGCTAAATGTATCTGCCGCAGCCTCAATTATTATTTACGAAACGGTTAAACAACGGCTTCTCTCCTAAATTATGTTAACTGTAATATCTTAATGCTAAAAAAATCATAATTCATTTACCGCGCAGCAATTTCGGTATTGTAGAAAATTTATGACAGTAACTTTTCCCGGCAGGGGATTAACTTTCCTCAATATTTTTAAACTTTTAAATCAACTCTATTTTTCCACCGGCAATTGCCTTCTGAAACTTTCCTCCAGGGAAATAAACGTCTCCGTTCTGGATATACCAGGTATAGACTGCAAATTCTCTGTTAAAATGTTGCGCAAATGCTCATTGGTTTTTGCATAAATTTTAATAAAAATGGAGTAACCACCAGTGGTGTAATGACATTCTACTATTTCCGGTATTTGTTCCAGTATCTTAACCACATCCTTGTATAAACTTGCTTTATCAAGAAAAATTCCCATGTAAGCACATGTATGATAACCAACTTTTGCGGGGTCTAATACAAATTCAGCACCAGCTATTATACCTTCTTTAATTAAACGCTGAACGCGCTGATGCACAGCGGCGCCAGAAACATCACAAGCCCTTCCAACTTCCAGAAAAGGAGTGCGAGCATTTTTTTTAATAATCGCAAGTATCTTTCTGTCTAAATTGTCAATTTGATAGTTTTCCATTATTTTAGAATTTTAAGATAAGAAAATAAATCTTTTGAAAGATTTTGGTTGAAAATCGCAAAAAATTACCGAAAAAAAGAATAAAAAATGAAAAAATTCTTGCATAATAATTCTAATTTAATAATTTTGCCGTCATGTTTAATGATATTAACAAAAATGGCAGATTTAGTTTCGATTTCAAATCATTTAGATCAAATCGATTACGAATTAGGAGCAAAGTTATCATTTTTATAGAAAAATTATAATACCCCCCTAAAAAAATTTGAAATGTTTGTTAAAAATAAATAATAAATTAAGTAACACCCTAAAAAAAATTAATCTATGTGCGGAATTTTAGCAGTAATTGGTAACAGACCCCCTGAAGAAGTCCAGCGACTTTCCAAGCGAATGAGTCATCGGGGACCAGACGAAAGCGGCATGCATGTAAGTCCCTTTGGTGCAGTTATTTGTCACGAACGTTTGTCCATTATCGATCTTACAACAGGACGTCAACCTATTCAGGGAACAACTAATGCATACGTTATGCATAACGGTGAAATATATAACCATAACGAACTGCGTCAGGGAGAATTAAAACATCATACCTTCAGAACCACATGCGATAGCGAGGTTATAGTTCATTTATATGAAGAATATGGTTATGATTTTTGTAACAAACTACGTGGAATATACGGTTTTGTCCTTGTAGACGATGATAATGGAAAATATATGGTGGCACGAGACCCCATCGGTATCAAACCATTATATTACGGCCACGATGCTCAAAATAACATGTACTTTTCTTCAGAAATGAAATCCATTGCTGATCAGTGTGTGGATTTTGAAGCGTTCCCTCCGGGACATTATTATACTCCTGAAACAGGACTAGTAAAGTACTATAATCCTACCTGGCAAGATTACACTACAGCAACTACACCAATAGACTACAACCAACTACGTGATGCTCTTATCGATTCTACCAAAGTGCGTCTTATGAGTGATGTACCTTTGGCAGTGCTTCTTTCAGGCGGATTGGATTCCAGCCTTATTTCTTCCATAACAAAACGTTTACTCAGAGGTACCAAACAAGAACTGCATTCGTTCTCCGTTGGCCTTTCCAGTGACGCGCCGGATATTAAAGCTGCCCGGGAAGTTGCAAAATTTATCGGCACCATCCATCACGAAGTCATATTCTCTATTGAACAGGGAATAAAAGAACTGGAAAAAATAATATGGCATCTGGAAAGTTATGACGTTACCACCATTCGCGCCAGTACACCCATGTATTTTCTATCTAAATATATTTCAGACATGGGAATTAAAGTAGTGCTTTCAGGAGAAGGCGCTGATGAAGTATTTGGTGGATATCTCTACTTCCACAACTCTCCATCGCCGGAGGAATTTGCAAAAGAAACCGTTCGCCGTGTTAATTTGCTTTCTACAGCTGACTGTTTACGGGCTGATAAATCTACCATGGCGTGGGGTATTGAGGCCAGAGTCCCATTCCTTGATCGCCGCTTTCTGGAAGTAGCCATGAATATTCGGCCAGAAGATCGTATGCCAAACAGATCCGCAGGCAAAATGGAAAAATATGTGGTACGTAAAGCATTTGACGACAAGAACGACCCTTTCCTACCCGATTCCATTCTCTGGCGTCAAAAGGAACAATTTAGCGATGGCGTAGGTTACAACTGGATCGATCAGATTGTTGAATATTGCAATAGTCATGTATCTGACAACGAATTTGCCACTGCAGCTGAGCGTTTTCCTCATAATACGCCCACTACTAAAGAGGCATTCTATTTCCGTACACTATTCCATAAACATTATCCGCAAGATACTGCTGCAAAAACAGTGCTCAAATGGGTTCCGAAATGGCAAACCAACGACGATCCATCAGGACGTGTTTGCGACACCCATGAAAACAAAGTAGATGATGTTCAAAAACCAAAAAAAGCCAAGGTTTAAACATAAGATAACGTGTAGTAATAAAAAAGAGGCTCCGCTATGAGCCTCTTTTTTTTGAGTTATATACAGTCAGTTAAGCCTCTCCATGACTTGCATCGTAGCTATGCCCTCAGGGTGGGGTGTAAGAAAGGTTTTTTATTTTTCGTTCCATTTTTGCACAA
>CAYZNC010000241.1:0-10384 GCA_964478555.1 uncultured Bacteroidales bacterium
GAAGGTACGGTGTAATTCGTATCAACTAATGCATTGGCATATTCCAAAAGACTTTGTGACAAGCCAGCCTTCATATCCAGTACTACATTATTATCTGATGGAGTTAAGTCTGTCCATAAACTAGTTAACATTCCTGCAAACGATGCCTGACTATTGGCAGCCAAATAATTGATAAACCCTTGTTCAGTGGCCGGCATTTTTTCGTCACCTGCATAATGTGCAACATAAGCGCTTACAACGTGTGGCGTCATGCCTGTCGCTGTAGCATCGTCAAGCGAATAAGGAGGTTGCATAAGGGTATATTTCACAATACCGGTCATCCCATCTGTTAAATTATCTTTAGCATAAGACTGAAATGATTTACCGTTTGTATTGTAATTGATTTGAGTTATCGTTTTAGTAACAATATCGAATGTTTGGTCTGCATTCATATACATTACCCGGTAAGGGCAGGGACTTGTAACAGTCGAACCTGTTTCAATATCAAACACAAAATTAGGACCTGTGCCAACACGTTTTGTAATGTCATTGGCATGATAATGTCCTGTGAACATAAGTTTTAAACCTGCATCAGCAAGGCGCACTGAAATGGTATCCCATCCTTCAACTACATATTCCGGGAAAGTAATACTTTGTCCCGTGTAGTGTTCAGTTAAACCATGGTGCATCATACCAATAACGGTGGCACCAGCAACCTTTGCTTCCGCCAAACGGGCGAGTACCCATTGATAAGTTGCGGGTTTAAAACGCCCGGCAGTCACTGGTTCGTGTTGTGCCATATTCAAATCATACTCGCACACATCAATTCCTAAAATCCATAATTTGGGTTTCGGCTTGGCTAAATAGGATAGCGATGAAGGATCTGTAGCTGTAGCTTCATCGTAACCAAAATGTTTGTAAATTACTTTGAAATCGGCAGGCGAGATTGAATCAACTTTTGTGGTAGTGCTTCCATTGTAGCTGAATGCATCTACATTATTAACGTCATGATTACCAGGAATAACATAAACTTTCGTTACACCATTCATTTCTATTGAATCGAGATACTTGGCTACGGCCAGATGGCTTATTTTTTCGCCATCTTTAGTCAAATCGCCCGTTACCAGAAAAATTTCGGGTTTTTCTTGATTAATCTGATGCACTAAATCTTCGGTAATAGCTTTACTTTCAGCAATCAGTTTCCGGTCTTGTGCCAGGTAAGCCTGGAACGCAGCGCCATCGCTAATTAGTAACGAAGGATCAAAATAATGGAGATCGCTTGCAGAACAGATTTTGATTGGAATTGTTTGCGCCGTCACCGTACCAACTAAAGTCAGCCAAACCGTTGCAAAAAGCAGCAAGTATTTCGGATAAGAAATTGCGTACTTTTTCCTGAGTAGATTTTTTTTCATTGTTGTTTGATTATTTGGATTTATAAGTACCCAAAAGTATGATCTCAACCTTAAATGAAGGTAAGACCTATCTTAAGTTAGAATTAAGTGTGAAGATTGATTTATGAAATCGACCAATATTTCTTCCCTTGGTCTCCAGGCGTTTTTAGCCAAACTATATAGCTATAAGCTCGGTTAATCAAGAAATTAAATTCATATATAAGCCAGATATAACCCACATATAATACATAAATAATATAGATATAACACACTTATATTAGGTGTGAATTATATATGAATTATTTATATTTTATTTTTATATTAACTATTCTTTAAATGTTTATAATGATAATCTTTAAGTCGATTGAATAGGTCAATACTTACAAAATAGAGTTATAGACAGTGTTTGTCGATTTATCGTTTCACATCCTGACTTCGCCGTTTTAAATAACTTCTCCGAACCGGTACTCAAAAAGTCTGCGCTGATTCCCTAAAACCCTTCAACTCAAACAATCAATACAGTGAAAGCGTATCCGCATAAGCCGTGGCTTTGCGCATGTGCGATTTTTTGGTAAGGACTTCTAATATTTCATACAAACTTAAGAATAACATAAGCCCACTTTAATAGAAAGATTATTTATAAAAATGAATTTTGGGCCTGATATTTTAACTTAAATCATAAATGCATGAAAAAATTTATCCTCAACAAACTTACTTTAATACTACTGTGTGTCATCATGATTTCCGGTAAAACCTTTGCTCAGTTTTACGACGGGTTTACAGGTACTGCCGGGGATAATATAGGTGGTAACTGTGTTGGTTCCACCTGTAATAACAATGGGTGGTACACACATAGTAATACTAAAACAGGAACGATTAATATTCTGGATGGAAGCTTAAACTATACGGGCCTAGTTGCATCGATAGGTAACCGCATTCTTCTTCCTGCGGATAATACAAATGTACCTAGAGATGTAAATGCAGCTGTTACCTTAACAGGAAATGTTGCTTACTATTCATTACTAATTAAAGTTCTTGATGCCACCCAGTTGTCATCTTCAACATTTGACTATTTTATGCATTTGGCACCGCAATCCGGAAATTCCTTTTCGGTATTTACCTATACCGGTAGGTTAGGTGTAAAGTCAGTCAATGCGGGTGTAAATTATCATTTATGCATTAATAATAATGGTGGCAATTCACCTGTACCTTATACCGAATTTACAACAGACCTTAACTTTGGCACCACTTATTTAGTAGTTGTTAAAGTTGATTTGACTACGAGTCCGAACATTACCGCTTATTTGTGGGTAAATCCGATTGCATTGGGAGGTTCTGAACCTGGAGGTTTCGTCTCTAACTCTTCAACAGCTGGAACTTCATCATTTGGCTCTATTTGTTTAAGAAATGGGGCAAATACACCCAAAGCTGAAATTGATGAAATTCGTGTAGGAAATACGTGGGCACAGGTTACCCCTGTTCCTCCTCCCACAGTAACTTCCCTAACCCAAAGTGCAACCAATGCAACTTCACAAACCGTAAATGTGCAAAGTAGCGCCGCCAATGGCAAAGTTTATATTATTTTAGACAGTGTATCCCAGGCAACAGTTGCCAATTTAGACGCTGCCGTAACTGCAAAAAGAGGCGCTTCTGCAACTGTTAGTGAAGCCAATACAGATATTCCTGTTTCAACCAAGGGTTTGGTTGGAGGTACCTATTACGCTTATGCCGTAAACGATGGTATTTCTGCAAAGGGCACCAACCCTATAACCATAACCGATGTTACTATTCCTGATGTTGCAGCTGCTACCCAAAGTGCATTCAATACATCAGGCCAAACCGTAAATGTACAAAGTAGCGAAGCCGACGGGTTTGTTTATATAATTTTAAATGGAACCACCATAGCCACTATGGCTGATCTCGATAATGCAGTTACTGCAAAACATGGGACTAAAACTGCTGTATCTTTGGCTAATACCGATATTCAGGTTGCCACCAATGGATTACCGCAAGGAAATTTTTATGCTTATGCCATAGATGGCGCTAATAATATTTCCGCCAAAGGTATTAATGTGATCACAATATCAGCGCCCGCAGTCACTGTAACAGCAGAAAGTGAAAACGTAACCAACATTGCCGGACAAACGGTAAACGTTCAAAGCAGCGCTTCGGAGGGATTTGTATATATTATCAAAACCGGCACAACTATAGCAACAACTGCCGACCTCGATGCCGCCGTAATTGCAAAAAACGGAGCTAAATCCACAGTTACCGCGTCTGTTACAAATATTTCTGTTTCAACAACCGGCTTGCACTGTGGCACTTATTATGCCTATGCCGTTGATCAATATTATAATATCTCAACAAAGGGTACAAATGCAATTATTGTTTCACCTTTAGTTTCAATGACAACACAAAATGTAACCAACGCTAATGGCCAAACCGTAAAAGTACAAAGCAGCAGTGATGATGGAAATGTTTACATTATCTTAAAAGGAGCTGCACAAACTACTTTAGCTAATCTCGATGCTGCAATATCGGCAAATAACGGTTCTAAAGCAACTGTCAGTGTTGCAGGTAACGATGTTTCCATTTCAACTTCCGGATTAGCCCCCGGTAATTACTACGCATACGCAGTGGACGGCTCAGGTAATATTTCCGCAAAAAGTATCAATGCTGTAACCGTCGCTGATGGCATTCCTCCAATTGTAAAAGCCAATGCTCAAAGTGTATCAAATGCAGCATCGCAGGTAGCAAAAGTTCAAAGTTCCAAACCCGGAACCGTTTACATTACATTAACCGGAATTTCCCGACCTACTGTTTCCGATCTTGAGGCTTCGGTAACTACCGGAAAAGGGGCAAAAACAGCTGTAACAAGTGTAAATACGGATATGCTTATTCCTGCACACGGTCTGTCACTTGGCACTTATTATGCTTACGCTGTGGATACGGTTGGTAATATTTCAGATAGAAGCACTAATGCAATAACTATTACCGGTGTAACAGGGATTGAGAATGGACTTTCCGACAATCCGGTTAATGTTTACACTATCAACGGCACATTAGTTATTGAGTTGAATAACAATTCCTCTGATATAGCAAAGGCCGACCTATATAATTTACTCGGAAGTAAACTTGCCACTTATACTTTGACAGAGGGCACCAATGTTTTATCTTCTGCATATAAAGGAATGCTTATTGTTAAGATCAGTATTGGTAAAGAAACAATAATAAAGAAACTGTTAGTTCAATAAGTTAAAGGAAATTCAAAGATTTTAGGGTTAGTATAGGAAACCGCCTCATCATTTTTTGAGGCGGTTTTGATTTTATGTTGTGTGCCGTGCATGGCGAATAACTTGACGGTGAAAGTCCGTTATGGGGGCATGTAGTTGCCAACCATTAGCCAAGAGCAAGGGTGTCCATCGCGAGGTGGAATCTGAAGGAAGCTGGCGGCAAAGTTCCGGCCCGAGGAACACGAACATTATCAGGCATATCCGGTGGGACGAGTTTGCAACACAAAACGAAGTCCAATAACTACACGGACTGCCAATAGTCCAATCTTAACAAAGTCTTTAACTAACGAGCGACTGACACTGGCAGGCTACATTTTCTTTACGGATTATTATCGGAAAGTGAGTGGTGTAAATTAAGGAACCACCGTGTACCGAAAGGCACGCACGGTGGTGTGGAAGGTCGAAACGGGAAATAATCCCGTTTCTCCGATCCGTTTAAAGAGAATAATATCAAACTGAGTAATTTAACGAAACCCTATTTCTCTTTAATAGATTCTTATTTCTTCCCTAACATTTGTCAAACATAGGACCCATACTTTTACGGAAAATATTAAAGTATGAGCGAAAGTATTGACTTTACAATTATTGAATGCGCCCTTGAGGATTTAAAATCATTTGTTGAAACACTTGAAAAAAAATATGATGTACAAATGGTTAAGAAGCCTTCACTGTCCTTAACCATGATAAGAGCGGAAGATTCTGTTGAATTTCAGGAATTTTATTTGGGAGAAGCATTATCCACGGATTGCGAAGTGGCCATTTCTAACATCACAGGACATGGAATTTGCCTGGGCGATGAACCTCAACGTGCATATTGCATGGCCGTGATCGATTCATTATTACAGTTTGATCCTGAAAACAAAGAAGTTAAAATTTTCCTGGATGAACAATCACACAAAATAGAATTGGAAAGAAACGTTGAGAATAGCCATATTTCACGTACACGTGTCGATTTTAAAATGATGGAACAAGCTTAATATAAGAGATATGGTAAGAGAAATCAACTATAGCGAAGTGTTCGATTCACAGAAAATATTTCGAAAAATTCTGGATAGCATGGCTCGGCCTGGAAAAATAAACAACCTGGTTGAAGTTCGGATAACACCACCTTTACAGTTAAATACATCCAGTGCGCTCATTGGTTTCGCACTGCTCAATCCCGATGTAAGTTTCTATTCTGTAAATAACCAGGATGAAGTAAATGAATACCTGAAAGTAAACACCTCCTCCACCCCTGCCCTGAGTATTAATGATGCCGATTTTGTTTTCATACATGGTAATGCAATGGACGAAATTATAGGGAGTATTAAAAAAGGCGAACTGGAATACCCCGAGGATAATGCAACATTGATCATTGATGTTGAAAAAATTGAAACGTTACCAACGGACCAGTCATGTCAGCTAATTTTAAGAGGCCCTGGCGTTAAATCAGAAGAAATCATTTATATTAAAGGAATTGCAAATGAGATACTTGCTGAAATAAAAAATGCAAATAACGAATATCCTTTGGGGATTGATGTAATACTTTCCGATAAAGAAGGAAATATAATTTGCATACCACGCACCAATAATTTTTCATGGAATTAATTAAATCTCGCAAGAAATGGGCTATGTATCTGTAAAAGGGGGCATCGAAGCAATAGAAAACGCAAAAGAGTTGGTTGAGTTTTATCGGGTTAAGGAAAAAACAAAACCCATGGAAATAAAACAGCTTCAGTCACAATTAAGGTTGGCCATTGATAAAATAATGGGCGAAGGTTCGTTGTACGCTCCGGAATATGCTGCATTGGCAATGAAACAAATGGAAGGAGATGTTTTGGATGCTGCCTTTGTGTTAAGGGCTTTTAGGGCCACACTTCAACGCAAGTATTATTCTGAAATCATCTCTACCCGTGAGATGTTTGTAAAACGCAAAATATCCTCCTCTTTCAGGGAAATTCCCGGAGGTCAGGTTTTAGGTGCGACGCGCGATTATATACAACGTATGCTTGATACTGAAAAATATAATGAAGATGAAAAAGCACTTGAGCAGTTTTTGGAATATTTCGATAAGAAGGTAGATAAAGAAAAGCTCGAGAGTACTAAATTATACGGCAAAGTGATAGACCTTCTGCGTTCGGAAGGTCTATTGATGCCCGTTGATGAAGATTACGATAAAACAGTTAAAGATGTAACCCGCGAAGCTGTTAAGTTTCCGGCTCCACGTTCTGTTACCCTGCAAATGCTGGCTCGTGGTGAAACTGGAGGTATGATGGCTTTGGCTTATAGCAGTATGCGTGGTTTTGGGAATGTTCATGGTACCATCGGTGAACTCAGATATGGATCAGTAAAAGTAATGGTTACGGATGGGAAAGGTCGTAAAAGATATATTGGGAGTATCAATGTTACTGAATGTGAAATGATTACCAAGGTAAATACATCCAAGAAGACCAAAGTACCCTACTTTGCTATCGGGTACGGTTTGGTTTTCGGCCAAAACGAAAACAAAGCCATTTGTATGAGTATACTCGACAGGAGTATTCGCAGTAAAGAGGATAAATCTCCTGCTAATAACCAGGAATTTACATTATACCATACTGAAGGTGTTGAAGCACTGGGGTTTACTAACCACCTGAAACTTCCACATTATGTTACTTTCCAGTCAGGCCTTAATAATCTTCGCGAAGCTGTGAAACGTAATGTCGAAAAAGTGGAAGAGCAGAATAAAGTCTATAAAGCAATGAAACAGCACAAAAAAGAAGAAGTCAATGATTGAAAATATAAAATTTAAAACCGAATATAATTTTGCTTTTATTGATGAGTCAACCAAGAAGGAAATTCGAAGGAAACTCCTAAAGGCAATATGTGTTCCTGGGCATCAGGTACATTATTCATCACCAGAAATGCCTATAGCAAGGGGTTGGGGAACGGGTGGTCTTCATGTAACGCTTGCCATCATTGGGCAAAAAGATACACTTAAAATGATCGATCAGGGAAGTGATGCCAGTGTAAACGCCTGTAATCTTCGCGATTTTGTGCAACGCACCACCGGTTGCGGAACAACCTATGATACCTGTAAGGCAACAATCATTCAAACCCGTCATAGAATAACCGAGGAGCAGCTCACCGATCAACAAATTATGGTCTTTCAGGTTCCTATGCCTGAACCCCTTCGAACAGTTGAACGGTACGAATTTAAAACCAGGTTGATGCATGCTGAAGCTGATTATGCCAAAATGTGGCTAACCCTATACGAACTTTATGTTAAATGGGGCGATGTTATGCTGGGCGCAGGTTATCCTGTAATGGTACACGGCCGTTACATCATGTCTCCTTCTCCAATTCCCAGATGGGATATTCCAAATTTGAACGATGCAGAATGCTTATACCTTTTTGGAGCAGGCCGTGAAAAAAGGTTATATGCAATTCCTCCACATACTAAGGTTGAACCTTTGGAATTTGAAGATGTAAAATTCCATATCGAGAATTTCAAGGATGTTGCTTGTGCATCATCAGGTTATAACATGGCTTATATGGATGAAATGTATATGGACGACGGGATCAGCAAAAAATATTACGTAAATGACAGTAATTTTCTCGATAAAATAATTGAAGATAAGGAAGTTGTTCAACATTCCAACAAATATTTAAACGAATTAAAAAATGCAAAATAGCGGTGTAAATTATAATGGTGATTGGCTATTGAGAGTCAGAGGGCTCACGAAGATTTATGGCTCTCCCAATGAAAATACTATAAACCTTACCGGCCCTGCATTTGGTTCAAATATTTGTCCTGAAACCGGATCCATAGTTGCCTGTGCTGATATCAGCTTCGACCTTTATCCTGGAGAAGTGTTGGGAATAGTTGGTGAGAGTGGTTCAGGGAAAACCACAGTGGTCAAACAACTTTTCTTCGATATGGAGGCGTCTGCCGGGGAAGCTTATTTGCTACCCTACGAAAACGGAAAAATAAATATCCTGGAAGAATCGAATCAGAAAAAAAGGTATATGCGCAACCACCTGATGGGCATGGTATATCAGAACCCTAGGGATGGTCTAAACTTTGGTTTTACATCGGGTGGCAATATTGCCGAAAAACTTCTGATGGCCAATATTTTTCATGTTGGTAAAATTCGTGAAAGGGCATCGTACCTTCTCGAAAAAACAGAAGTTCCCGTGGGCCGCATGGACGATTTGCCAGGTTTCTTCAGCGGTGGAATGCAGCAGCGTGTGCAAATTTCCAAAGCCATCGCTAATAATCCACCACTTTTATTTCTCGATGAAGTAACTTCCGGATTGGATGTGTCTGTTCAGGCAAAAGTTTTAGACCTTATTCGTGGGTTACAAAAAGAATTAGGTGTTGCAATGATTGTTGTATCGCATGATTTAAGTGTGGTACGTATGCTTACTGATCGTACCCTCGTCCTAAAGGATGGTCGTATTGTTGAAAATGGGTTGACTGATCAGATCCTGCAAGACCCACAGCATGCCTATACGCAACTGTTAGTAAGTTCGCTTTTATAATTCAATTAAATAAAAAATGGAAAAATTATTAGAAGTTAAAAATCTAAGTAAAGCCTTCATACTTCATACTTTAAATGATAAAATTATTGAAGCCTTAACGGATGTGAATTTTGAAATTAAAATCGGTGAGATTATCGGTTTAACGGGTAAATCAGGTTCCGGTAAATCAACTCTAATGAAAACTATTTACCGGACGTATCTTAGTGTTACCGGCGAAATTCTCTATAATTCCGCTATCAGTGGAGTTATTGATTTAGCTAAAGCAAACGAACATAAAATAATTGAGTTGCGGAGAAAAGAAATAACCTACTGTTCCCAATTCCTTAAAGTAATCCCACGCGTTACGGCTGTTGACATTGTTGCAGAAAGCATTATAAAGAAAGAAGCCGACCGTGAATTTGCCAGAGAAATAGCCAGAGACCTGCTCGACAAACTTAGCTTGCCCAGAGAGCTTTGGGACTCATTCCCATCTACTTTTAGCGGAGGGGAGCAGCAACGTATAAATATTGCCCGCGCGATTATTGCCAAGCCCAGGTTTTTATTGGTAGATGAGCCAACAGCTTCATTAGACCCAAAAACAAAAGATGTTGTTATTGATCTTATTTTGAGTTTGAAGGAATACGGGACATCTGTTCTTTGCATTTCGCATGATAACTATGTACTTGATAAACTTACTGATAGAAATATTTATCTTCGACAAGGACGAATTTTAGAAGAAATTTATGCATAACAACTTAGTAATATATAATGCCAAATTGGTATTGCCGGATAGCGTTATCGATAATGGCACCATTGTTATAAAGGATGGAAAAATTACGGACATTTTCCCATTTTTAAATGATAATTCAAATTTCGGGGAAAATTATTTTCGGTTTGATGCTGACAATAAATGGGTTATGCCGGGAATTATTGATATTCATACAGATGCTATGGATGTGGAGATATGCCCTCGGGCTGGTGCTGATTTTCCCATAGGTGTTGCATTCCGTGAACTCGAACGAAAGATGGCCGGATGCGGAATAACTACGGTTTATCATTCTTTGCATATTGGATATGAAGTTGCCGAACAAGGCGCTAAGAGTAAATATTCCCGCAAAGAGGTTATTGAAGAGGTTTACAACGCCTCAAAGAAAAATACAATTATTCATAATAAAATTCATATTCGTTTTGAAATTACGGGGCTAAACGCCTATGATCTGTCAGATTACCTCATTAAAA
>CAYZNC010000242.1:0-10382 GCA_964478555.1 uncultured Bacteroidales bacterium
TAAATAATAAGAAGAAAATTTGCATTGAAAGGTGGTTTCGACTCCGCTCAACCAGCGATTACATTTAAATTCAGGTTTGTTTATAATTTGCAACTTGCCGTTCCTTGAGCGGAGTCGAAAGGAGTATGGAGGTTCATCAAAAAGTGGTTTCGACTCCGCTCAACCACCAACCTCGTTCATCTCAATGCCGTTAGCAAGTCACTTATCATAAGGAGTCAGACCCTGAGCGGAGTCGAAGGCGGTCCCTGAGCGGAGTCGAAGGGGCCTTTTGAAATGAAGATATTCTTTTATATGAATCACTCCACTAGTTCAACCCATAATTCATATAAATAATCCGGTTCATAATCCATCAAATTACATGTGGTAACTCCAAATTGAGATCTGTTTAGTTTGAATGAACTTTGCGATTAACTGTTAAGGCATTCATATTCAGTTAAATGAAAATAATTCAAATAATTATTAACATTTCTTGAATTTTAATCAGAAATTACTTATTTTCTTTTTAGAGAGAACGTATTTTTCGGAAAGGTTTACAAATGAATCTGAACGAGCGTCAAAATAAGCCTTAATTTGATGTAATAATTTGTAGTATAAGTTATTGTAGATTGGTTTAATTTTTTAATAAATTAAACTAACAAAGATGGAAATAATTTTTGAAATTTCCAATACTATTACGTTGAGATAAATCACCCCTTGCTATAACCTAAATCACTTAATGAATTATTAGTTAGGCATAAAAATGCCCTATATTAGATTTCGAAAATTAGTTAACATTTTATTAACATTTACTGTTGATATTGAGGATTAAATCAGAGTTACTAACTAAAATCATAAACTATGAAGACGAATCAGATCAGGGCAGAGGTTTTTAATCTGGAGGGAGAAAAGGTTTATATTAGTAAAGACTTTAATAACATGGATCTTTCAAAGTTGATCGATGATGTTTATCTAATCAGTTATAAAGACAGTCATGGCAACGTTCTATGGACTGAACGGTTTGTTAAAACAAATGCAGAAGTTGAATTTGTGCATGTTAGTCGTTAATTTTAATTACTTAACCTAAAGCGAATGAAGCTATTTTACTATTGGAATTTCTAATTTAGTCAATTTTAATACGTTATTTTTTTCTTCGGCTTTAAGTATAAAATTAAAGCGTCCGAGGTCAGTGCAAAGATCAAAGTCACTTGCAGGCGAAAACAGTTGGTTTTCCTCAACGAATAAACGCTTTGCACTGGTTTTACGGATGGCTTCTTTCATCAATGCGAAATCAGCAATATTTTTTTCGAGGCAGGTTTTAATGTATTCAGCGCAGTAGGTATCTTCTTCTGTGGGATATTTCATTGAATAACCCATACATACGAGGGAAACCAGCGTTGGATTTTTCAATCTGATATATTGAACAATAGCCGGAGCATTTACAAAGCTCCCGGTTATACGTTCATCTGCATTAACCGATTTCACCAGGCCCTGTGTTCCCGCGCTGGTGGTATGAACAACTGTTTTTCCTGTGAAATCAAAATGTTGGATATGAGTTGGACTATTCCCAAAATCAAAACCTTCCGGTTTCCTGTCTTCCCTTTCTCCTATAAGAATATAACCGGGTTTTTTACGTTTTAATTCATAGGCATGATCAATATCTGCAACGGGTAAAATTTCACTGGCATTATTGTTCATCACATAGCAAGCCACCGAGAATGCTCTGAATACATCTATGATCACCGTAAGCCCTTCGGCCTCTTGTGCACCTGCAAGTAATTGAAGAATTCGGATTTCCATATCAATAAAATAGGTCTCAAAGATACATGCTATCTGTAGAATAATAATTGAAACTTGTTGTTTTTTTGTCTGTTTGTATATCAGCTTTTGGTTTTTGGCTAACTGCCAACAGCCAATGGCTAAAAGCCTTTAATTATTCAGAATAAAATTTAACTTTGTGTTAAACCAAGAGCAATGGATCATATGTTGGAAAAAATTATTTTTATCAGGGATTTTTTAACTAAAGGATTATGGAGCCTGAGGTTAAGCGATTTTTCACCACGTAAAGCCATGCAAATTAAAGCCCTTAAAATCTTGGTTATTTCAATCAGAGGGATTTATGAAGACAAAATCCAACAACGTGCAGCCGCATTAACCTTATATTCCATATTGTCCATAGTTCCGATATTGGCTATGGGATTTGGAATTGCCAAAGGTTTTGGATTTGCCAAAACACTCGAAGATCAATTGAGAACTAAACTCAGTGAGTATTCGGAAATAGTCGAAAAGTTGATCACTTTTGCCAATTCAATGCTCTTGAAAACAAAAGGTGGACTGGTTGCAACGGTTGGTCTCGTTTTATTGATATACACCGTTCTGAAAGTATTCAATAATGTGGAAAGTTCATTTAACGACATTTGGCAGGTAAAAAAGGGCCGTACGTATGTTCGTAAAATCAGCGATTATCTTTCCATGATGCTCGTTTCTCCTATTTTTTTTATATCCGCAAGTGCGGTTAATGTTTATATAACCGATAAGCTTCACGCCATTAACAAACATGTAGAAGTGGTTAATTTTATTAGTCCCGTTTTATTTACCATGCTAAAAGTAGTGCCGTTTCTGCTTATTATTATACTTTTTATGCTTCTTTACATTACCATGCCAAACACTAAAGTTAATTTTAGGGCTGGCTTGGTGGGTGGTGTTATCGCCGGAACGGTATTTCAAATAACACAGTGGGCTTACATTTATTTTCAAATTGGAGTATCCAATTACAATGCAATTTACGGAAGCTTTGCCGCCATCCCGCTATTCATAATTTGGCTTCAGGTAAGCTGGCTGATCGTTCTATTCGGAGCTAAAATATCCTATGCCACTCAAAATTATGAAATGCATGAATTTGAGACTGAAACGATACAAATGAGTGATTATTCCCGCAGAATTCTGTCGTTTTTAACGATACATAGAATTATTGAAAATTTCAGCAAAGGACTACATCCACTTACAGCCACAGAATTGTCAACAGAATTACGCATACCCATCCGTATGTTAAAACTTGTATTAAACGATTTAATCAGAAGCAAAATAATTTCTGAAGTGCTAACCGATAAACTCAAAATAACCGCCTTCCAGCCAGCACAGAATATTGACCTGGTTTCGGTAAAATTTGTGATGGAAAAACTTGATAAACTTGGCGAACATTATTCCGTTGAAGAGCATTCCGAAGTCACCCGAAAACTTGTGGCAATACACGAAAAGTTTTTTAATTGCATTGAAAACTTACCTGAAAATGTATTAATTAAGGATTTATAAAGTTGGTCTTATTTAATCGTGTGATTTATTTGTACGAAATTAAAATTATGCCTAATTTTGCCTTGAAAATAAAAAAAGATGAACTTTTACTTCACACATAGAAATTTTTATGGTCATCATATGATGAAATAATATTTGTATGTGGAAGCGTAAACAAAATGATGGGTTTGCAATTCTGCAAGCCTTTTTTAGTTTATAAGGATAAATGAAAAAAATGAAAAGCAAACATATGGTTACACATCGCGCTCATCCCAATAGTTGCGACCGAAAGACACTGGATAAGAGTATGTAAAACCTAAAGAATGGAAGGTTTGCAGAAAATCCTGCAAACCTTTTTTGTTAAAAAAAATTGAAATAAATGTTATGACTTTACTTAGAATTGCAATTCAAAAATCGGGGCGACTCAGTGAAAAATCACTCGAACTGATCTCAGAAGCCGGAATATCGTTTAATAACAGCGACCGGAAATTAATTACCCCATCGTCAAATTTTCCCCTTGAATTATTATTCCTTCGCGATGATGATATTCCGCAATATGTGGCGGACGGTGTAGCCGATATTGGCATCGTGGGTGAAAATGTTATTTTAGAAAAAAAATCGCATAGTAATATTGTGGAAAAACTCGGATTTGCCAAATGCCGTTTATCACTTGCTATTCCGAAATCTATTGACTATTCCGGCAGTAGCTATTTTAACAACAAAAGAATTGCTACCACTTACCCACATATTTTGGAAGGATTTCTGAAACAAAACAAGATCAATGCCGAAATTCATGAGATTAGCGGATCTGTTGAAATTGCTCCCGGAATTGGGTTGGCCGATGGCATATTTGACATTGTAAGTTCCGGTAGCACACTTATAAGCAACGGACTAAAAGAAGTGGAAGTGGTCATGAAATCTGAGGCAGTGATTATCGGTGATCCGAAGCTTTCGCAGGAAAAACAGCAAATTCTTGATAAGCTTTTATTCCGTATACGTGCGGTGCAAAAAGCTAAAAATAGTAAATACGTGGTGTTGAATGCTCCCAAAGAAAATGTGGATAAGATCATTCAAATTATACCGGGCATGAAAAGCCCCACAGTTGTTCCTTTGGCAGATGATGGTTGGGTTTCTGTGCATTCCGTACTTCAGGAAAATGAATTTTGGCAGGTCATCGACCGGCTGAAGGATTGCGGTGCCCAGGGTATTTTAGTAATTCCCATCGAAAAAATGATTGTTTGACCTTTTCGACTCCGCTCAGAGACCACCTTCGACTCCGTTCAGGGACCGGTCGTTGAGCGAAGTCGAAACGGCATTTAAATCATAGAAATCGCTCTGAGACCACCTTCGACTCTTCTCAAGACAAACCGGACGTTGAGCGAAGTCGAAACGTAAATCTCAACCGAAAAAATGATTGTTTGACATAAATCTGTTTATAATTACCTTCGTGAACAATGAAAATAATTAAATATCCAAATAGGAAAGATTGGTCTCAAATCCTCAAACGGCCTTCACCCGGAGACGATATGATTAACCAGGTTGTGCTTGATGTATTAAATGACGTAAAAAAGAACGGGGACGAAGCTGTAAAAAAATATACCGACTAATTTGATAAGGTGACGCTTTCGGATTTAAAAGTTTCGCAACATGAACAAGATGCAGCTGAGCAACAGTTGGATCCTGCATTAGTCAAAAGTATTCAGCTCGCCAGGTTAAATATTGAAAAGTTTCACGCCGCTCAAAAAAGTACACCAAAAATGGTGGAAACTTCACCGGGTGTAAACTGCTGGCAGAAAAGCGTGGCCATTGAAAAGGTGGGCCTATACATTCCCGGTGGCACAGCTCCGTTATTCTCTACTGTTCTTATGCTGGGTGTCCCTGCTATGCTGGCAGGTTGTAAGGAAATTGTTCTGTGTACTCCTCCGGGCAAAGATGGAAAAGTTCATCCGGCTATACTATATACAGCTAAACTCATAGGTTTGCATAAGATTTATAAAATAGGAGGAATTCAGTCCATTGCTGCTATGGCATTTGGAACGGCCACTGTGCCTAAGGTCGACAAGATATTCGGTCCTGGTAATTTATATGTTACAGCTGCCAAACAAATGGCTGCCATACAGGGAGTTGCTATTGACATGCCTGCTGGTCCCTCGGAGGTTGCCGTTATGGCCGATCAAACATCGGTGCCTGGATTTGTAGCTGCCGATTTATTATCCCAGGCTGAACACGGAGTGGACAGTCAGGTAATCCTTTTTACCTGTGATGAAGATATTCTTGAACCTGTCAATACTGAAATTGAAGCACAGCTCGCAACCTTGCCACGTAAGGAAATTGCAAGTAAAGCATTAGATAACAGTAAATTTATTGTATTGCGCTCCATTGAAGAAATGATAGAAATTTCCAATGAATATGCTCCCGAACATCTTATAATAGCCATGGAGAACGCCTCTGAAGTTGCAGAGTCCGTTGTTAATGCCGGTTCTGTTTTCATAGGTAATTACTCAACCGAAAGTGCCGGCGATTACGCTTCGGGCACCAATCACGCCCTTCCAACCGCAGGATATGCAAAAGGTTACAGTGGCGTAAACCTCGATAGTTTCATGAAAAAGATAACGTTTCAGCAATTAAGTAAAGCAGGACTTGCTAATCTTGGTCCGGCAATCTCAATCATGGCTGAAGCCGAACAATTGATGGCACACAAAAATGCAGTAACCATCAGATTAAAAGCAATTGAAAACGAAAAATAAAACAATGTTCGATATTAATAATATTATACGCAATAATATAAAGGTACTAACGCCTTATTCCTCAGCTCGCGGTGAATTTAAGGGAACGGAGGGCATTTTTTTAGATGCCAACGAAAATCCTTTCAATACACCCTATAACAGGTATCCCGATCCGCTTCAGCGCAATGTAAAAGAAAAGCTGGCCAAGCTTAAAGGTGTATCCCCGGAACAAATCTTTCTGGGAAATGGTAGTGATGAAGCTATCGATCTTCTAATCCGGGCATTTTGCGAACCACATCGCGATAATATCGTTTCTATTACTCCTTCCTATGGCATGTATGAGGTTGCCGCAGATATAAATGCAGTGGATTTTACGAAAGTTCCACTGAATAACGATTTTACCTTGAATGTAGCTTCCCTAAAAAGTGCAATCCAGGAAAACACTCATATTGTATGGCTCTGCTCTCCAAACAATCCCACGGCCAATAGTTTTGACGTCGATGAGATATTGAGCTTAGCCAGTGGGTTCAAAGGTTTGCTTATAGTAGATGAGGCTTACATCGACTTTTCGTCAAAACCCAGCCTTGTTAAACGTCTGTCGGCTTATCCTAACCTGGTAATTCTCCAAACATTTTCCAAAGCATGGGGAATGGCCGGTTTACGAATGGGTTTAGCTTTTGCTTCTAAAGAAATAGTGGACATTCTCAACAAAATAAAGTATCCTTATAATGTTAATATTCTCACACAGAAGATCGTATGCGAAGCCATCGACCGTGTAGAGGAAAAGGATAAATGGGTAAATGCCCTGGTTGAAGAGCGTAAGTACTTGATAGATAATCTTTCAGGTATAAAGTTGGTGGAGAAGATTTATCCTTCCGACGCTAATTTTATACTGATTAAAGTATCCGACCCACGGAAAATATATAATTATCTGGTAGAGCAGCAAATTGTAATACGCGATCGATCGAAAGTACACATGTGTGAAGGTTGTCTGAGAATTACGATTGGTACAAGTGCCGAAAATCATGCATTTTATAAGGCTTTGGCCGAATATAAGTAATCTTGAACATATAAAAAGCAATAGTTTTGAAAAAACGAATATTATTCATCGACAGGGACGGGACCCTAATCAAGGAGCCTCCCATTCATTTGCAGGTTGATTCCCTGGAAAGACTGGAATTTTATCCGGGCGTGTTCCGCAATTTATATTTTATACGTAAAAATCTTGATTTTCAAATGGTTATTGCTTCAAACCAGGACGGACTGGGAACCGTTCATTTTCCGGAAGAGCATTTTTGGCCGGTTCAAAACAAGATGCTGAAAGCGTTTGAAAACGAAGGCGTTACTTTCGATGCTATTCATATTGATCGCTCTTTTCCCAAGGATAATTTGCCGACACGCAAGCCCAGTACCGGAATGTTTACCCAATATTTTTCCGAAGACTATGATTTACCTGGTTCTTTTGTTATTGGAGACCGAATCACCGACATCATACTTGCTCAAAATTTGGGGGCAAAAGGAATTTTGTTGGGAGATGAAAGCCGCATCAAAGAAATAGAAGATAACAAACTAATGGAAGCATGTGTTTTGGTGACTCCCGATTGGGGAAGGATATATTCATTCCTGGCATCCAATGAACGAAAAGGAAATGTTCGAAGAAAAACAAACGAAACTGATATTGATATCACCGTATCCTTGGATGGTTCAGGAAAATCTGAAATAAACACGGGCTTAGGCTTTTTTGATCACATGCTGGATCAAATTGCGCGCCATTCAGGAATAGATTTGAAAATAATAGTGAAGGGCGATTTGAAGGTGGATGAACACCATACTATTGAAGATACGGGCTTAGCTTTAGGGGAAGCCTTGCTTAAGGCGCTCGGTAATAAAAAAGGTATAGAACGGTACGGATTTGTATTGCCTATGGACGATTGTCTTGCCCAGGTAGCTATTGATTTTGGTGGACGCCCATGGCTTGTTTGGGAAGCTGAGTTTAAGCGCGAGAGAGTAGGCGATGTACCTACCGAAATGTTTTATCATTTCTTCAAATCCCTGAGTGATGCAGCTCGTATTAATTTAAATATTAAAGCGGAAGGGGATAATGAGCACCACAAAATCGAGGGCATTTTCAAAGCATTTGCCAGGGCACTAAAAAATGCAATACGCCGCGATGCTTTCAGTGATGCGCTACCTACTACCAAAGGAGTGATTTGATAAATAATAAGTTGGAAGTTATGAGTTAAGGCCTACAGCCTAAACACCTAAAACCTTCAGCCTTTATTTAAAATAAGTGATTTGAAATTTATTCTCATATAAAATGGCCAACAACGGAAAAAACACAGCCACCATTCTTATGCACTGCCCTGATCAAAGGGGGATTGTAGCAAGAGTTACGGAATTTCTTTACGAAAATAATGGTAACATCGTTTATCTTGAACAACATGTGGATCACCAGGAAGGCGTGTTTTTCATGCGTATCGAATGGGATTTGGATAGCTTTGCCATTCCTGAAGAAAAAGTTGCCGATTATTTTGATACACTCATTGCTCAACGTTATGGTATGACCTGGAGCATTTATTTTTCAGGGGAAGTTCCACGTATGGTCATTTTTGTATCAAAGATGTCGCATTGCCTTTTCGATATGCTGGCTCGTTATCGTGCCGGCGAATGGAATGTTGATATTCCTTTTATCATAAGTAACCATCCGGATATGGAGCCTGTTGCCAAGCAATTTGGCATTGGTTATCATCTCTTTCAGATGGATGCTAATAATAAGCTTGAACAGGAAGCAAAGGAGATACAACTTTTAAAGGAAAATGAGATCAACTTTATAGTATTGGCGCGTTACATGCAGGTTCTATCCGGCGATTTTATCAATCAATTTTCGAATAGAATCATCAATATCCATCATTCTTTTTTACCTGCTTTTCCGGGAGCAAAGCCGTATCACTCTGCATATGAACGTGGCGTGAAGATTATCGGAGCAACCAGTCATTATGTAACTTCCGATCTTGATGCTGGCCCAATTCTTGAGCAGGATGTAGTACGAATAAGCCATACAGATACTATAAAAAACCTCATTCGCAAAGGTCAGGATCTTGAAAAAATTGTACTTTCGCGGGCCGTATACTCACATCTGCAGCGAAAAACGCTGGTTTATAAAAACCGGACCGTGATTTTCAGTTAACACACATTTGAATTTGAAACC
Source organism: uncultured Bacteroidales bacterium (assembly GCA_964478555.1). GTDB lineage: Bacteria > Bacteroidota > Bacteroidia > Bacteroidales > JAAUTT01 > JAAUTT01. Next base: position 9,202 of record CAYZNC010000242.1, read on the forward strand.
AGCTTATGTAAAAGAAAAATTTAAATGAGAAGAAAAGAAAAGGAAATAGCGGATAAAAGCATCATAGAAGAGATTTTACTGGAATCGGAAATTTGCCGGATTGCTATGTTGGATGGTTCCGAACCATATCTTGTTCCCGTAAATTATGGCTATTCCAACAATATCATCTATATACATTCTGCCATGGAGGGAAGAAAAATAGAGATTTTGAAAGTGAACAAACGGGTATGTTTTGAAATTGAATATCATGCTGAAATCATAAAGAAGGATGAACCTTGTAAATGGTCCACTAAATACCGTTCTGTAATAGGATATGGTAGTGTGGAATTGGTGACTGATACGGAGACCAAAACAAGAGGAATGGATATTATAATGAAAAAGTATGGATATCAGGGCGATATCGCTTATAACGAAGGATCATTCAGCAAAATGGCCTTGCTACAATTGAAAATCGATAAAATAACGGCTAAACAGTCAGGAGATTGGTAAAATGAATATAGTGGTTATCAAATATAATGCGGGTAATATCCAATCAGTTGAATTTGCGCTTCAACGATTGGGTATTGAGCCGGAAATAACAGCAGATACGGAAAAGATACGGAAAGCTGATAAAGTAATATTTCCGGGAGTAGGAGAAGCTTCCACCACCATGAAGTACCTCCGTGAACACAAACTGGATCAGCTCATCGTTTCCTTAAAACAGCCTGTTCTGGGCATTTGTCTTGGACTGCAACTAATGTGCAAACATTCTGAGGAAGGTGAAACCGCTTGTTTGGGTATATTTGAGGAAAAAGTAAAACGTTTTCAGATACCCGAAGGTGAAGAACCCTTATATAAAGTGCCTCAGATGGGGTGGAATACCATAACCGACCTGAAGTCAGCGCTTTTTGATCCTACGCTGGAAAGCAGGTATGTATACTTTGTACATAGTTACTATGCCGATTTGGGACCACATACCATTGCCACAACAAAATATTGCCAGGCATTTAGTGCGGCGCTTCACAAAGATAATTTCTATGCAACCCAGTTCCACCCGGAGAAGAGTGGAACTATTGGAGCAAAAATCCTTAAAAATTTTGTTGAATTATGATCCGGATAGTACCAGCCATTGATTTAATAGACGGTAAATGTGTAAGATTGACCCAGGGCGACTATGCCCAAAAAAAAGTGTATAACGAAGA
>CAYZNC010000243.1:0-10355 GCA_964478555.1 uncultured Bacteroidales bacterium
CCCTTTGTATTGACTACAAACTGAAGTATGACTTTACCTTCCACCCCCAGCTCACGAGCACTTTCAGGATATTTTACCTGAGACATCAACCATTCTTTGAAAGTGTTGATATCCCCTCCCTGAAAAGATGCATTTTGTTCAACAACCACATATACCAGATCTTCATTCTTCACTTCAGAAACATCCAAAATGGCAGCCTCCTCAATAGCCGGATGCTCTCCAATAATGACACGCGTTGTATCCTGTGAAAAGCCATATAGGCAAGAACCTATAATCAGGATGGTAAAGAGGATTTTTTTCATGGATAAGTTTGGTTTTGTTTAGGTTTTAAAGGTAAAAATGTTTTGGAGAATTCAAAAATTACAAGCAGTTGGTCGGACAATAAATTTAAAAAAATAAACAGGAATAAGTTTTATTTATTATATTTTCATGCGCTAAGTTAGACCATTATTGATAGCCTTTTTTATAAGAAAAAATAGTTCTCAATAACCCATACTAACTCCGTCAACTACCTATAATTGAATGACATGCGAATTATTATAAAGTCGTATATCTTAATCATTGGATGCATTTTACACTCCTTACTTCCTGCCAAAGCGAAGAATACCGAACAGATGTTTTTTGATAATTATAACCAGGAACAGGGGCTCATTCATAGCTATATCCTATGTATGTACCAGGACAGCCGCGGCATAATGTGGGTTGGCACTTATGGTGGTGTTCAGGCCTTTAATGGATATAATTTCAATGTTTTTAATGTCTCGGGCAAAAAATCGAATCTGCTTACCAACCACGTGGTGAATGTGATTTTCGAGGATCAGAACAAAAACTTGTGGTTTGGCACCGAAAGTGGCTTGAACAAATATAACCCATATACGGGCGAAGTAACTTGGTACCTGCATAATCCGAACGATAACAATAGCCTGAGTAACAATAATGTTAGAACCATCTGCCAGGATAAGGATGGTTGTTTCTGGATTGGTACTTATGGGGGAGGTGTCAATAAACTTGACGAAAAGAAAAAACTTTTTACTCACATTAAAGCGCAACCGGGCAACAAATCTTTCCTTCAAAGCGATTTAATAAATGTCTTTTTTGTGGATAAGGACGGATTATGCTGGGTTGGCACAGAAAATGGCGGCATAACTGTTTTTGACAAGGATAAAAAGGAGGTGGTGCATAATTTTCAGTTAGAACTTGGTAGTTTAAGTCAGCATACCGTAAATTCAATATATCAGGATATTTATGATAATATCTGGGTGGGAACATGGGATGGCGGTCTCAATAAATTCAATAAACGCAGCAATACGTTTTCCTGTTTCTACCCCAAATCTTTACTGCGAAACGGACAGACTGCAAATAATATCCGTTGTATCATCCAAACTGAAAAAGACTTCTTGTGGGTTTCCGTTTTCGGCGAAGGCCTTCGGAAATTCGATCTGAAAACGGAGCAATTTTCAAAGGTCACTATCAACACCATAAATGACGAAAATAGCTCTCAGGATCAGATATGGACAATGTATAACGATAACACAAACAACCTTTGGCTGGGAACCTTCGGCAAGGGGTTGTTTAAGCAAAATACGCTGGAGAATACCTTCTCTTTTTTCGATTTAAAACTATCCGACCATATCAAAATAAGTATTGCAACAACTATCCAGGACAAGTCCGGTAACTTACTGATAGGTACACTGAACAGAGGTTTGTATTCCTTCGACATGAAAAGTCAGCGGTATAGCGAATTTTTACCGAAGGAAATTACTAACGTTAGCGTAAGCAAACTGTTTATGGATAGCAAAAATCGTATCTGGGTAGGGGCAGACAAAACACTGTACGCCATCTATCCTGATCATAAAAGGATCCGAAAATTTGTATGCAACCCAGCCAACAAATACAGTAAATCCGAAAGTTCGGTAAATGCCATCATGGAGGATAAACAAGGCAATATTTGGGTTGGCTTTTGGGGTACCGGTGTGAATGTTATTCGCAATGGCGAACTGGATAAACCCAAAGATGAGTCGGTTGTCTTTACAAAATACCTGAGCAACACCAACGATAGCTTTTCGATGTTGCATACACGTATCTGGAATTTTTTCGAAGACAGCAAAGGGACCATATGGATTGGCACATCGGGTGATCTGGTGTATTATACGCCGGCTGACGGCTCCTTCAAAACATTGCCGGTAAAAGTTGTTTCGTCGTTTCATGAAGATATTTACGGAAATCTTTGGCTTGGCAGCATTGGAACGGGTATTTATAAACTTGACAAAAACAAACAGCTTATTAAAAAATATCAGATGGAAGATGGGCTGCCATGCATGGACATCCTTTCCATACTAACGGATAGAAAGGGGCGTTTGTGGATGGGGACAAGCATGGGGTTAACGGTTTTTGATCCCAGGAGCGAAAGTATCTCCAACTTTGATAAATACTATGGACTGCAAAGCTTTAATATTAACCCGAATGCTTGTATCCGGCTATCGTCTGGAGATTTATTTTTTGGTGGTAACAATGGTTTCTGCATCTTCAAACCGGAAGATATCGGACAGGATTTTATTAAATCGCCCATCGTCATTACGGATATTAAAATTAATAACAAATCCATCGCCTGCGAAAATGTAATGGATTCTACAGGATACTTAAAATCGTCTGTAGCCAACCTCGAAACACTAAAACTGGCGTATACTGACAAAGTCCTTACCTTCAATTTTGCTGCTGTGAACTTTTCTGTTCCTTCCAGTATCAGCTATGGTTATATGCTGGAGGGCTTTGATAAGGACTGGGTGACTACTACTGCCAGCAACCGGTCGGCAACCTATACCAATCTCGATGATGGCGAATATGTCTTTAAAGTGCGTATGTCCTACAGCAATGGTAAATGGAGTTCAGGTACCCGAAAAATTAGGATAATTGTTGCTCCCCCCTTCTGGAAAAGATTATGGTTCAGATGCTTATTGTTATTGATAGTCGTGTCGGTTATTTGGCTCATTACACGATTTAAGCATGGACGCAAACGACTACGGATGCTCATAAGCCAAAAACATTTGATCACGGAGAAACTTACGAATGACCAAGTGTTGCTACATCTCAAAAACGACCAATTGCATGAGAGCCTCGAACAACAAAACAAACGTATGGCGACAGTTTTGCTGAAACACCAATCCATGAAGGATGAACTCAAAATCATTTATCAGAACCTGCTTGGTGTAAAATCAACGACCATAAACCTGCATAATAAACAGTTGAATAACACATTACAGCTGATATCCGAAAGAATTACGGACCTGGATGAGACATCTGCGTTTTTTGATAATGTGAATGTGTTGTATGATGATTTTGTGAAAAGGTTCGCGGAAAAATACACTTCGCTAACATCCACCGACATGCGCATTTGCGCCCTCATCCGTATGAACAAATCCAATAAGGAAATCGCCAAACAGATGAACATCGCATTAGGCAGCCTGGAAACAAGCCGGCACAGGATAAGAAAAAAGCTATCCTTAAACACGGATGTAAATCTTAACGATTTTATATTAAGGTTTTAGGCTGCCTGTCTCCCGACTTATATCCTGATGAGTCTGAATAAAAATAAAGACAACTCCTTCAGCTGATTTTTCACCCCAAATCCGCCATCTGGCGGAGCTTCCGTCTGCAGTAATTAAAATTTTCGAACTGTACCTTGACAATTGACAATAACCTTTACTACGAAGAAAAAGTCCCCTTCAGGGGATTTAGGGGCAGATGCGGTGGATTATTAGAATTTATTTGAACCCCAACCATTCCAGTCAATTCATAATACTTTTAAAATTAAAACATTACGACATGCTGCTAGGCATTTGTCATGCTTGTGTTAAGACTTTGTCAAGCCTCTTTTCCGGAATACTGTCTTACAATTCAATATCATTGCATGTTATTTAGCGTTTCGTTAATATTGTTAAGGGTTCCGTTAGAAAACTAATTTTTAAATAAATCAATTAACTAATTAATTTTATTACTATGAAAAAAACAACTTGGATTTTATTGGTCGTGTTTTCTTTAATCGCTGCTAAAAGTTCGGCACAGATAGGTGCCGTCCTCTGGCAGGAAGATTTTAATACACTCAATACCACTATCTGGAACGTTGTAACTGGCGATGGAACAGGAACACCTGCTGGCGCAGGATGGGGTAACCAGGAACTGGAATATTACAATACCCCGAATGTCTATATTGCGGATGTCCCCGGCGAATCGGGAAATAAAGCATTGGTATTGGAATCAAGGGCTGAAGCAATGGGTACCCGTGCTTTTACCTCCGGAAAAGTTACCAGCAGCGGTAAACTATCTGTTAAGTATGGTGTCGTCGAAATGCGGATCAGGGTACCGAACCTCCAGACTGGGTTATGGCCTGCGGGATGGCTTTTGGGTACCGCCACTGCAAATTGGCCTGCAAATGGCGAAATAGACATGATGGAAATGGGACATAGCCAGGCAGAACGTACACGTCAGGGATTTCCAAATGCAGCCATCAACAATTTTGTAGGATCAAACCTTATTTTTTATTCTGCAGCCGCCGTCTCCTCCGGAAATCCATCGGGAGCTGCCAGCATAGCTTACGATGTAAATTATGATAATCCATATGTTGCCCCAACTGCATTAAATGACCGTTTTGTACTTTACCGTATGTACTGGTCGTCGGATGCCATTAGGTTTACCATTATTGATGGCGGTGTGGAAACAGATTTATATGCTTCGCCTTTTTCGATCACCTCAGAATCGGATGAATTTCAAAATCCCTTTTATTTTATCTTAAACCTTGCTGTTGGAGGCACTTTCACGGATGCTACCTCAAATGGTCAGGTTACAGCCCCAATGCCTGGTAAGATGTATGTTGACTACATCAAAGTTTCCAAATGGAATAATCAGGGCGAAGTTACTATTGGCGCTCCTGCAGCTGAAACAGGTACTTTCGGAGTTTTTACAGATAATACACCTACCACCAATAAGCTGGTAGCAGGAACCACTTCGGATATCTATGCATGGAATAATTTTGCAGCAGGAACAACAGCTCCCTACGAAGGCAGTAATGTTATTGCCTGGGCTACAACAGATGCAACCGCTTGGTTTGGTGGAGGTATTGCTTCTAAACAACCTCGGAATATGAGTAATTTCACCTCCGGGAATTTAAAATTCAGAATAAAAATACCCTCCAATGTGAATTTTAAAATCGGAATGACGGATACCTATACCAACGAAAAATACATTTCATTTCCGGCCAACACAACGCAATATGGGCTAACACGCGACGGAAACTGGGGTCAGGTAACCATACCCATCAGCCAGTTTGCCGGTACCATGGCGTTTCAGAGCATGAATTATCTTTTTGCGATTGTGAGTGATGGTACTTTGCCTACCTCAACATTTCAGTTAGGTCTCGACGATATCTATTGGGAAGGTGGTGGTGGAACCACGGTAGCAGTAACAGGAGTGACAGTATCTCCCACAACTGCTTCCATTGGTGTTGGTGCTACCACACAGCTTACTGCTACAGTTGCACCTTCAAATGCAACTACGCAAACGGTTACCTGGAGTTCAAGCAATACCGCTATTGCTTCGGTAAACAGCAGTGGACTGGTTACGGGGGTTGCTGCCGGAAATGCAACAATTACGGTTACTACTCAAAGTGGTTCAAAAACTGCTACTTGTGCCGTAACAGTGACGTCTAACACGATAGCAGTGACAGGAGTGACAGTATCTCCTACAACTGCTTCTATTGCTGTTGGGGCTACCACACAGCTTACAGCTACAGTTGCACCTTCAAATGCCACTACACAAACGGTTACCTGGAGTTCAAGTAATACCGCTATTGCTACGGTAAACAGCAGTGGCCTGGTTACAGGGGTTGCTGCCGGAAATGCAACAATTACGGTTACCACCCAAAGTGGTGCAAAAACTGCTACGTGTGCCGTAACCGTATCTGCTGTTGCTAACAACCTGGCTTTAAACAAAACAACTACCGTATCATCAACTGAAAGTGCCGATTATCCTGGCTCGTACGCCGTTGATGCAAGTGCAACAACACGTTGGTCGAGTGCATTCAGCGATCCGCAATGGATCTATGTCGATCTTGGTGCTTCCTACAGTATAAACAGGGTAAAAATAACCTGGGAAGCAGCTTATGGCAGGGATTTTCTTGTGCAAGTGTCAGCAGATGCATCTGCCTGGAATACGATGAAAACAGTTACGGGAAATACTGTACTTATCAATGACTTCACCGGATTATCAGGCACGGGCAGGTATGTCCGCATCTACGGTACTGCACGGGGAACTGTTTATGGTTACTCCATCTTTGGATTAGAAGTATATGGTACTGCTGTTACAGGAGCCTGTTCTGTAGCATCGGTAAGCGGCGATTATTCATCGTCCGTTAGCAATGATGCAAGCAACCCTTCGCTGACATTTGTTCCTTCCAGAACAGGTGTTGGTTCAACGACCTGTATTTTGTATTACGGAACTTCTGCAACCGGAGTACTGGCAGGTTATTACGTTACTCCTAATACAGCCTATAAGATCACAGCCAGTGCCGGTCAAGTCATTTATTATTATTATACCTACAGCGTGCCTGAAGGAGGCGAAAAAAATACTGCTGCCAACAGAAACAGCTTTACCGTGGGCACTTGCAGCAGTCTTAAAAATGCGGGTATCGCAACCGGTGAAAACAAGGAAATCAGCATATTTCCAAATCCTGCCGGAAATCAGGTATTTGTTCAGGGTGTATCCCGTAATTCAAAAATTGAACTTTATAATGTAGGTGGTCAGCTATTAATGGAACAAATGGCTGTAAACAATAATTTGCAGACCATTGAACTCAGCAGTCTTCAACCGGGAGTGTACATTGTTAAAGTTGTGGGAGAAAACAGCAAGACATTAAAACTTATTAAAAAATAAGAAGTTAACTTGTTAACGGAGGCTGTCTAAAAGACTCTTAGCGTGACTTTGTGCATTCCTTAATCGCCTTTGTGGTTTATGTATTTAATTGAACCACAAAGAACACAAAGGGAATCTCACAAAGTTCACAAAGGAAATAAAATAAATTTTTTCTTTTTAGACAGTCTCTTTTTTACTGAAACGTTGCAGTAACCAGTTCGGTATCCATGTACTCATTTAATTCATGCAACTTGCCCTCGGTAATCCGGCACACCCAGCAGTATTTATTATTGTAGGCTTTGCCATCAGGGGTAGAGTTGTATCCGCTGGCTTCCACTACCACGTAATCGCCATCCGCAATAAAACGGTGCGCAACAACTTTAAACTCCTTGTTTAGTGTTGCCTGCACTGCACTCCATAACTCATTAAGCACAGCCGATTTTCCATTAAAAGTCCTGGACCATTGGCCGGTTCCCATCCAGGTCCATTGCATATCCTCAGCCATCGCATCAAGAAAGGGTTGGTCATTGCCTTTCGACAATTCGGAAAAAATATGTTGCATCAGTTGTTTGTTATCAGTTGCACTCATGGGTGTGGGGTTTTGGATAATATTTTATTAATAACAGTTGGGGTGAGGAAAGGTTTGGGGTTCCACGAAGAAGTGACTTTATCTATACCGACATTTATAAAGGGGGGAAAAAAAGTTTAAAATCAACATTATCCCGTTATACTTTAATTTAAGGTTTTAAGTATGATTTATGGTTGGATTGTGGTAAACTAAATTTCACTTTGCATCTATACTTAACTTTTATAATTTGTGTTTTATAAACAGCCGGAACAAATTTTGGAAGTTTACTAACCACTCTAATTGCCTCCTGATCTAACAGTCCTGATTTGTCAGGACTGTTTAAAACGATAATATCTTCAGTATTTCCTTCCTTATTTATCACAAAAGATATCAGCAGTTGTCCCTCAATTCCCTTATCTAAAGCTTTACGAGGATAACTAATATTTTGAGACAGAAATGAATTAAATTCAAGGTACATACATTTATCTCTTTCTTGATTATCTGTCAGGTAATCACAATCTAAAAAAACAGGTGATTTATATGATGAATCTAATTTTATGGTATCTGGAAATATCCCATGTTTTCTGTTTGTAGAAGTTATATTGCTTTTTGAATTTAATGTATCTATAGTGTATTTCAATGAATCAATTTTATTTTGTGCGATACAAAATGAAAAGGTTAAAATTTCTATAATAATCAGTAACTGAAGTTTCATTGAGGATTTATTAATCAATTCAAATTTAAAACTATTTTGGTAATAGTAAGAGCAAACATAGTATTTTTTAGGGCCATAGTGACACGGAGGACCTCAGTGTAGACATAGACCTGTTAACGATATGCGGGGGCGTCAGCTTTATATTTGTTTGCTATGGCTTGCGGAATTTGGCTTACAACTTTTAAATAATTACCTTTTGTTATAATTTGCGGTGCCTAAAACCATTTTGGATTCCATTGTTTTTTAAGAATTGCTTGAGCAGTTGAATTTTGTCCTCACAGCGTTCACCATAGTTAAAAGTGTCGGGAATTACATGGAAAGCATTGCAGGTAAAAGATAGTTCCATGTATGCAAAGTATTGGTCGCTTTTGTTAAAAAAGATGATGGCGTTCTCTATCGGAAGATCACAACTATATTCAAACTCAAATTTGTATTTCGAAGGATCACGGTTATTGTACAAAATGTCCGTTAGCGTATCAATTTGTGATTGATTAAGGGTGATCATTTCTTTGAAAACACTGAAGTCAATTTGGTCATTTTGCTTTGGTATTGCACCGGCGTATGTGTAGGTGCTATCATTCAACTTAAGCATTGCGACTGGAAATGAAGCAATGATAATTTTTTTAGCCTGATTAAAAGGAAAAAACTTTAATCGTTCTGTTGAATTGAGTTTACCATCGTAAATACATTCATGAGTATCATCTGAGGGTGGTGGCGGCGGGGGAACATTACGGCTGACAAATTTATTGGTGCACATGACGAATAGTAAAAGAGCTATTCCGGTTATGAACTTTATTGAATGTTTTGGATTCATGGTAAAATATCGACAACCAAATTTAAAACTATTTTGTAATTGTTACACAGAGGATGCAGAGTTATGTTGTTTCCTTATCCTTAATATTATTTAGCCGCACTTTTAAGTATAATTAGGGAAGTATCTGAACCCTTGTAGGCTTTAACTTTAGTGCTAATATTTGGCGTTCCAACCTTTAACTCTTCAGTTTTTAACATTTTATTTCGACCTAAACTTGGACGATATTCAAAACAAATTTGAACAGTGGCATTTTTAAAACTCTTCGTTGAATCCAAGGCTATATTTTGTTCTGTTAAAAGTCCATCCCCATAGGATTCAACCGTCACTTTATCAGCATTAGTTGTGCCAGAAATCTTCAAATAAACAGCTGAAAGACTTCCGCTTGTATCATTTGTTATTGTCATGTACCAAAAAGAATTTGAAATATTCACCTTTGGCTTTTCTGAGCAAGAAGCCAATAAAACAATTAAGGTCATAACTAAAATATAAGCTCTCATTTTAATTTATATGTCAGGAGGAACAAATTTAATTTTTGTTTTAATTAAAATTCTTGTTGTATTCTTGTTTCAAAGGTTAATGAATCCTTTGTGGGTAATTAAGCTTAGAACTTTCATATTTTTATGGTTAGTAACTATTTTTTTAATCATTCCCATTTAATTCCTCAATATATTTATCCATATCACCCTCTCCCATTTTTTTTGCTTTTGTGTAATCCTCAATTGCTTTCTCATTCTGCTTTAGTTCAGCATATGCATGGCCCCTATATTTATATGCATCGCTATAATCAGGGTTAAGTTCCAAAGTTTTATTTAAATCATTTATGGCATCTTCAAATTTGTCAATCTCCATGAAAGTTATTGCACGATTATAATAAGCATAATAATTTTCACCATCAATTTGAAGAGCTTTATTTAAATATGAAAAAGACTCTTCATATTTTTTTAAGAATCCTAATGCAATTGCAATGTTAACATACAATTCAGTGGCATTTGAGTCAATTTTCAAACCGAATTCCAAAGTTGTAATAGCTTCATCGAATTTTTCTAATTTACCTAAACAAATACCTTTCCCTGAATATGTTTCAATTTCATTTGGATTTAGCTCAAGTACTTTATTATATTCCACAATAGCTTGTTCATACGCACCCAGGTTTTCGTAAGATTGAGCTCTATATAGTAGAAGTTTATCATCATTCGGCTTTATCGTTAGAGCTTTATCATAATCCTTTATTGCCAGGTTATTTTGGTTAGTACTTGAAAAACAATATGCTCTACTTTGGTAATGACCGGGACTATCGGGTTCAAGATTTATTGCTTTTGAATAGTCCTTAATAGCTTTATCATAATTACCAAGTT
>CAYZNC010000244.1:0-10264 GCA_964478555.1 uncultured Bacteroidales bacterium
TGTTCAACATCCAAGTGGATAAGGTTCTTTCTTTTCCGTTCAGGCTTTTTCCAGGTACCTTCTGTTCCATCCAAAGTAGCCTGCAGGCACAAACATGCGGGGTAGCTTTTTTGTGCGAAGCTTACAAAACGGGCAACTTTGAGTGATCCGTGAGCATAGATTCCCAAACAAATGCACCCTTTGTTTAGCCTTTTGTAAAGTTTATTTGTATTTTTAAACTTTCCCCAGAGTTTACTCTAAACTTGGCTGACTTTTATCCAAAGCCGGCTCCGCGAATTACTTGTAGTATATTGCAATATTATTTTTTTTTAAAATGGTTTAATTTATATTCAGTTTCGAAAATGGTAAAAATTAGATTTTTTATTACAATTTCCATATTGTTTTTAAATTCAATACCTTCTAATTCTCAAGATTTAAATAACTGGATTGGGAATTATCATTATGAAGAGAAACCGGTTAAAGCGTTGGCCGGTTATTATATGGGCATGATTTGGGATTTAGTAATTAATAAGGATACAGAAAATTACTATTCAACTATTGAGATAAATGGTCAACAGACTTATATGATAGTTAAGGCTATAGCTGTTGGAGATAATAATAAAATTAATCTTAAATTTGATAAAGGATTGAAAGGTTTTGGTTTCGAGTCTTTTAAGAAAAATGATAATTTATTGGAGCTTTCTATTATAGACAATCAAATTATCACTAAATGGAACAAGTTTAGCCCACGATTATCAGAAGAATATAAGAATGATACTAGTTGTTTTATAAAAATAAATAAACTGCTTCCAATTCGATAGACCGCTCGCTAGTTAAACCCGCAGTGAGAGCCTCTCACTCCTCCGAGATACAATAAGAAGTCGCTTACAATAACTGTTTAACGTTCATTAAATGACCAACCTTCTGTTCCATCCCAAGTAGCCAGGGTACCTTCATGCGGGGTAACACAACTTCGCATGAGGAGATTCCTCGCTTCGCATCGGAATGACAATCGTCTTAAACTGGTAGTAAGTAGGGGATGGCCGTTTAGAGACGCGTTGCGTCTCTAAACGGCCATCCCCTACTCTTTTTGACACATGGTAGCTGTCATTCCGACCAGCGGGAGGAATCTCCACGTTGTTAAAGACTTCTACTTATTTGGAAATAAGAAATAAAGAAGTTATTTTAGATTTCTCAAACTGTGAACGCTTTCATAACGAAAAATATATAAATTGTTTGGTTGTGAGTTGTAACGGTGGTTTCAGGTTGTAAAAACAGATATGCTATAATCCGCATTAATCTGACAATTTATTAATAAGACAGGTGGTATAATATATTCATTTGACATTAACACAACTACCTCAGGATTAACAAGACCTATTTAAATTAGCGTAATGATTTTGATATGAAAAAAAAGAACTTGCTGTTAATTATTTCCGTAGTGGTTTTTTTGGGATTAATTCTGTTATTGATTCACCCCAATTGGGGAATTGCTAGATATGTTATTGCCTTTTGCGCATGTATATTAGTGCCTGCTTTATTGACCAAATTACTAAAAGCATTTTTAATACCTTCCCAATGGATATTAAATAATAGGATTCGTATCGATGGCATACTATTTATGATTTCGTTGACGCTATTTATATCATTTACAAATAATTACGAATTTACATTAAAAAGTATAGCCATAGATATAACAGTAGGAGGACTGCTCGGATATTTCATACCTGGTAATATTTATAAATCGTATAACGGAGTGATCAAGAGAATAGGCCCTGATAAACTAATTGGTAACCGTCAAATACTAACAGATGTGGCATTGTACAAAGAGAACAATACTAATTTTTGGGGCAAATTAATTCTCACCGGGCAAAAGCTTATTTTTATTCCTGTAGATACCGATGAATCAGCAAGCGAAATAGATTTAGCAGAGCTAAAGCAATCTGTTAAAATTAGAAAAAATAAATTTGGAATACCTAATGGGATTATCATTCATGAGAATTTACAATATTCCTTATCGTACCCTAAACTTTGGATAAAAAAAATTAATGCCGCATAACAAAGGGTTTAAAAGGCAAAACAGGTGTGTTATAATCCGCCACTAGTGGACCTACAATTATAAAAACATTTATGCGTATTAGCGAAAATTTTAGAAAGAAAAATCAAAAGAAACGGGAAGTCTATTTGATTTGGTTTATCGTTGGAATAATCTTATTGATTGTAACTCCAATATTAGTAAATCAGGTACTTCCTGGAATTTATAATTTATTCGCAAAACCAAAATATTTGGAAATACAAATTCCTGATCATAACAAAATGGAGAAAAAAAGTAAACCTGATTCTGTACTGTCAGCTTACCTTTTAAGTCACGATAGCGTTGTTTTACAATATGAAACGGAATCAAAAATAACTGACCTGAAAAATATTGACAGCTTCTTGAATAAAAAGAATTTTAAAATTTTACTCATTAAACCATCACCTAAAACAGGATACAACTCATTGGTAACAATCTTGGACAAGATTGGAAAAGCTAATATTAGACATTACGCAATTGTAGACTTTAATAAAAATGAATTTGATTCTGTAGTAAGGGAAAAAAAATAACTATTTGCCAACACATTTCTAAGGGTGACGTGTACCCGGAAACCTTTTCCATAACCTCACTCCTACCCTGATCACCGGCGCCAGATCGGTTGTTGGAATTTTGTACTGAATATTACTGAACTGCAAGGTTTTTTCCGCACGGAGATACACATGAAAAGCAGGCTGAATGTAAACGTATCGACCAATAAAGAATTGGTAACCCAACCCAAATCCATAATCGATACTATGTATATTTTGCTGCCATCCTGTTGATTTTTGCTCGATGCCAAAGGTGTGGTGCTCGAGGAACCCATAGAATTCCATATTTTTCCAAAAATTGTAACCCAGAAATATACCGGGAGACGGCTTGTAAAAACGTTTAAACTGAGCTGAATGGTTAGAAACTCCGGCAGGTTCAGCATCATAGGTACCACCATTGATTACACTCACTCTTACCCTAATTTTTTGGTAGCGATAGCCAACACCTAAATGATAACCACCATAAAAAAACATCGGAAACAGGCTCTCAACCTCAACAGCGTTTGTAACCGAATAATTTCGGGTATTGGGCTTAAAAAAACCGGAACTTATAGTATCAGTCTGGGCCACAGTAAGAGTCACACTCATTACTAAAAAATAAATCATTATCCACACCTTAGTTTTCATTATCATATTTTTTTGACAAAATTAAGGCTACTATTCTTATTCAAAAAGGACAAATGTCCCAATTTATAGTTATTCTTTTTACAAGCTATAGATGCGATTAGTCGTTTCGACTCCGCTCAACGACCGGGACCCCTGAGTGCAGCCGAAGGGTTCATTCATTTTATATTTTTCTGATTCTGCTCAAATGGCGGGGTTCTATACCTAACATGGAAGCAATATATTTCAAAGGAACTTCTTTTATGAATGCGGGGTATGTTTTCGATAATAATTGATACCGTTGCTCTGCCGGCAATGCTATCAGGCTAAACACTCTTTCTTCCATTCCCACGTAAAGCAACTCTAAATTTTTAATCCAAAATTCCTTGAATAAAGGATAATTGTTATACAGTAATTGAAAATCTTTTTTGTGCATAGTCACTAAAACGCTATCCTTAATGGCTTGAATGTTTTCATGACTGGGAATTTGCTGAACAAAGCTCGCAAAGGAAGTGGAAAATGTGTTCTTCAATGAAATCCACCTGGTTACTTCGTTTTTTTCTTCTGTGTTGTAAAAATGGCGCAACATGCCACTTTCAACAAAAGCAACCCGTTGACATATCTGTCCTTCCCTTATAAAAAAGCTGTTTTTAGGCAGATTCTGAACGGTAACTATTTTTTGTATGAAACCCGGCTCAATTTCGTTGGGCGATAATAACTGTTGAATGGCAAATAAGAAGTTTTCCATAATTTGTTGTGCAATGTAAAAATTTTTATGGCATGCTGGCGACAACCAACCAGCAGGGTAAAAAACCTTTACATCCTTTAACAAACTTGCATAAAATGAGTTACCTTTACAGCTTAATATTATGCAATTTAATATGAAAGCAGTATTTATTGGTGAGTCGTCTGGCGCAAGTATGGATGAAATAATGGCCGTTTATCCACGCCACAAAAAAGTAGCCGGAGACTTTATTGCTAAAGGCGTTATTTTGGGAATGGGACCCTTTGCGGATAGGGGAAATATGGCGATATTCAAATCAAGAAAGGATGCGGAAGACTTTGCCAAAGTTGATCCGTTCATTTTAGAAGGCATCGTAAAGTCGTATGTGATTCGGGATTGGAACGACTCCCTGTTACCTGAATAAGATGACTATATAAGACAGCCAACGCACAAATCTGGTTGATAAAACAACCCCGTTAATAGGGGGAAATAATCTCATTCTTTGAGATGAGTTTTTTCGCCTCAGGGAATACTGATGAAATGGAACTTCCTGTTTGTTGCTGGCAAATATATTGGATACTGGTAAATGCTGCTATGGTTTGGGCAAATTGGTTATTGTAAACCTGTCCGGGAGTCTGTATCTCACCCAATGCAGGCGTATCGGGGCCTATTATTGCAAACCAGGTTTGATCGGAACCTTTATTTTCTCGACCATGACTCTGCCAGCCGGGATTACCCACCCCTCTCCCATGATCAACGGTAATCAATATAGTCGTTTTGTCTTTATAGTCGGGCTGGTTTTGAACCCAATTCCACAATTCCTTAATATATTGATCGCTGTTATGAATAGCATTCAGGTAAAGATCATATCTTCCATCATGTGCCAGGTCGTCAGTTTCGTCAAGTGCTAAGTAAAGTACCCTTGGCTTGTTGGTTTTCAGGTATTCAAAACCCATTTGAAAAGTAATGGCATCAAGCCGGGCGCCTGGAATAAAGTCAGGTAATTGCGACTGTATCTCATTCAATATTTTCATTTGATCCGAAACCGAATCCTCATTCATCTCTTGGAAACCGGCGTTTACCATGATTCCACTTCGCTGCGAATTCAGTATATACGGAAAAACACACCATGATCCAAAAACCGCTACCTTTCCCTGAAATTCACTTTTCTTATTGATCACTTCAAGAACGTTGATATTAGGATTGGGTATCAGATCATTACTATTAATTCGGTTATCAGCAAAGCCGCAGAAAATTTCATTGTAACCGGGATAGGAAAACCAATAACTATTTGAAACATTTACTTTATTGCCAAACTTACGGTTTCCATATAATTGTCCTTTTTCAGCGATGGTTTCCCACAGGAACGGCATAAGCATTTGCCGCCGGGTGCTAACTTGAGACTTCCAGTATTTAAGATGAGCGGCTTCCATATCTTTGGTAATTACTTTATTATTAATAAGCAACGAGTCTGCTCCCTTAAAAACTTCCTGCCATCTTAATCCATCCAGCGTAATAATAATTAGATTTTTCGTTTGCAGATTTGCCTGACCAAAAACGCCCATTACATTGCAACCCAGAATTAATAAAACGGATAATAGTTTAAAAGCCTTCATATATATTTATATTTTTTTAGAACAATTGTTAAGCGTTTATTAGTAATCCATGTGAAATCCTTTAAATAAGCCGGAAGATTTCACGCTCTTCCGGCTTATACAAAATACATTTGTTACAGACCTTTACCAATAACCATTCATAACTTTGCAAATTTATCGATGAATATTACGCGTTCATTATTAAATCATTTTAATAGGGTTAAATGAATTGTTGAAAATATCTTAGTTTTATTCGAATAAAAGTACAATGTGGAATTTAAACAGGTAATAAATTAACCTTAAGTAATTCTTAATTTTGGGCCTTTCTATTTCAACATCTGACTTACATGCCTGAAATCACCATCACTGATGGCAGGTGAAAGCTTCGAAATGAAAGCCATTAAAACGTACAAGTTTATGGCTTTGAATATTTTAATTAATAAAACTATAAACAAAAAAGGTTGCCATCTTGTGCATCAATGGCAACCCTGAAATATAAATAAAGGAGAATGAGAAACTTAAAAGCTATTTCGAAGTCCGAACTGTAACCATAATAGTAAATTTTTGGGTGATTTTATGAATTAATCATATGCTCAAAAGTATGGCAGGTATATTAACTTCAGCTTAAGTCATTGTTAAATCAAACAAACAGGATTTTGAAGTAATATGATATTATCAAATTTGCATAAAATGCGTTACTTTTACAGCTTTATTTTACACATCTAATATGAAAGCAGCTCAGTTAACAGGTATCCGGCAGATGGAAATATTTGAGGTACCTGACCCAAAAATAATTAACGATACGGATGTTTTAATTCGCGTAACCAATGTAGGTGTGTGCGGATCGGATGTTCATTATTACACTTCGGGAAAGATCGGAGATCAGGTTGTAAAATACCCGTTTACCGTAGGTCACGAAGGTGCCGGAATTATTGAAAAAACGGGTAGTGCTGTTTCTCGTGTAAAAAAAGGCGACCGGATTGCAATAGATCCTGCTATGCCCTGTTGGCAATGCGATCAATGCAAGGCAGGCCGCTTTCATACCTGTCGCAAGCTTCTTTTTTTGGGATGCCCAGGTCAAGCCGAAGGATGTCTTTCCGAATATATAGTTATGCCTGAAACCAGCTGTTTTCCGATCAGTGAAAACCTTTCATTAGATGATGCTGCACTTTCTGAACCCTTAACCATTGGCGTTTATGCCGAAAAGTTAGCTGCAATGAAACCTGGCATGAACATAGGCATTCTCGGATGCGGACCTATCGGTTTAAGCGTGCTCACAGCTTTATCGGTACACAGTCCGGGAAAAATATTTACTACTGATAAACTGGACTATCGCCTTGATTTCGCAAAAAAATTCGGAGCCACGTGGACAGGAAATCCTGATAAAACAGATATTGTGGCTCATGTTCAGCAATTAGAACCACTCATGCTCGATATTGTATTTGAATGCTGTGGTAAACAGGAAGCCATTGACCAAGCCATTACGCTCCTTAAGCCCGGCGGAAAATTGATGATCATCGGTATTCCGGAACTTTCGCGGTATTCCTTTTCAGTTGACACGATGCGCCGTAAGGAAATTATTATTCAGAACGTTCGCAGGCAGAACGAATCGGTGCATGATTGCCTCAAATTGCTCAACAGCAAAAAAGTAGATATATCCTCATGGGTTACGCATCGTTTTAAACTAGCCGATACTAAAAAGGCATTCGATCTGGTTACGGATTATAAGGATGGTGTGGTAAAAGCGATGATTGAAATTGGGGACTGATTCTAAAGTGTGCGAAAACATGGGATTTCGCGGTGATATAAGGTTTATCCACACATTAGTCCGAGCTACGTTTGACGAAGCATCCGTGGCTGTTGCACAACTAAAAGAAAAGTAAACTAATGAGATTTCTCCCGTTTGTCGGAATGACGGCTACCGTATGTTGTAGGTGGTGGAGAATATTTACTAGCAAGAGAAGTTGAGGGCAAATGCTTTGTTAACACTGGGAAAGCAAGGCGTAATTGTGTTAACTTTTAGTGAATTTTTGCTTTGATATGCCAGCCCTACGGGCTTTATGAAAATCATTTATTTTTATTTTTCTACCGATATTTCAGCCCGCTGGGCTTACATCCCTAATAAATAGAAAATATGTACTTTGTCAAAGCCCGTTAGGGCTGGTATATCGGTAGAAAATCATAATGAGTGCTCTGCTTTCAAAGCCCGTTAGGGCTAACATATTTATCTAATAGCGATACAAATACCTATCAATATGCAAATTATATAAATCTGTCATTTGTAGTGAAGCGAGGAATCCCTCCATGTGAAGTTGTGCAACAACCATATCCGCTTCTTCATTGCTATGAACACTTTTTCTGACTAAGATTTCATTATAAATTCCCACATTAATATATAAACAAGTTTTTATCTTGTAAGTCCCGATTAAGAGGGATAGGTTCCTCCGGACTATTTTCGTTCCCCATCCTTATTCGTATCCTTAAACTTATTAATTCCCAATTTTGCTATTTATGTCAAAAATTATCATTATTTTTGTAAAAAAATTACAATTTTAAGCACTATTTTATGATAACCTCTTTTTCTTTTTCCAATTACCGTTCTGCGAAAAATAAGGTAACGCTATCCATGTTACCTGTAAAATCTTTCAAAGAATTGCCGGATAACCGCATTGAAACGGGTGCCGGGATAAACCTTTTACGTACTGCTGTGATCTACGGTGCTAATGCCTCTGGAAAAAGTAATATCCTCAAAGCATTAAATGATTTTCGAAATTATATCATTAATTCCACCGACTTAAAGGTAAATCAATCGATTGACTTGTTCGATCCTTTTCTTTTGGATGAATCCTCCAAAAATAAATCTACTGTTTTCTCAATCGAATTCTTCACAGACGAGGCCATTAGACACGAATACTTAATTGAAATAACTGCCTATCAGGTTGTAAAGGAAGAATTAATATATTATCCAAAAGGACAGAAAGTAAACATTTTCAAGCGAACGGCAGGGGCACCCATCAATTTTGGCTCGGTATTCAAAGGAGAGAAAAAAAGCATTGAAGCCCGGTTGCTTCCCAACCAATTGTTTCTATCCAAAGGAGCTAATGAAAATATTGATCTGTTAAAAGGAATTTACCAATATTTCACCGATAAAATTACGGAACAGTTCATCTTTCGTCATATGCTTTCCGAGCCCATTCTATCAAATTTCATAGCTAATTTTTTTAAAGCAAGAACGCCTGAATTTATCGACCGGATTAATAAGCTAATAGTAGCTTTAGATACCGGCATTCATTCTTTTGAAATTCGTAAAAGCGCGGGCGTAAGTTTGTTCCCCGGTATTCCAATGGAGGCTTCACAATTACTTAAACCCAGCGTTTTTAAGGATATCGAAAAAGAGCTGGGATACGAAATACTTACCTATCATAAAGTATTTGACCAGGACGGAAAGGAAACTAAAATGATCCCTTTTACCATTGATAAGGAATCCTCGGGTACGCGTAGTTTGTTTTTGCTGTCAATTTTCTTAATGGATGTGATGGATAGCGGCAGAGTTCTTTTTATTGACGAATTCGAGCAGAATTTTCATCCGTTATTGGTGCGTTCACTGATTACCATGTTTAATAATCCAACCATCAATAAAAGTAAAGCCCAGCTTATTTTTACAACACACGATGTAAGCCTGCTCAGTAACGAGCTTTTCCGCCGCGATCAGATATGGTTTACCGAAAAGAATGAAAAAGGTGAAACACAGTTATATTCTATGGCAGATGTTGAAGGCGTTAGAAATAATATACCTTATGACAAATGGTATTTAAGCGGCAGGTTTGGTGCAACACCCATTATTAACGATACACAGGCTTATTATGGAAATGTACAGAAAGGCAGGTAAAGTTAAACGTTTACAAAAACGGATTTTGATTTTATGTGAAGGAGAAACGGAAAGAATATATTTAGATTCCTTAAAAAATACATTAAATCGTGATATTCAGCGACATATTGAAATTAATATAAAAAAAGCCAAATGCTCCGAACCTGCAAATATTATTAAGGAGGCTATGACCAAGCGGAAAACTGCAAAGCAGGAGCTGCAGCCATATGATGCGATATGGCTTGTTTTCGACGATGATAATCGCTCAAGTATCGAAAGCCTGTTTGCTAAAGCGCAAAAAGAAAATTTTAGAATTGCTTATAATTCCATATCCATTGAATTATGGTTTATTCTGCATTTCGAAAAAACGGCCAAGGCATTTAATTCAGCGGCAGAAGCCGAAGCTCACTTAAAAAAATATTGTAAGCAGTATTCCAAAACAAATCCCGCCATATTTGAAACATTGAAACCTTTTTATCAAAACCAGGCTCTATCCAATGCTGCCTGGCTGAGGTCACAGAAAAATATCAAAAACCCGGATGAAGCCTGGAAGGCCAAATCTATCACTACTATGGATCTTTTAACGGAAACATTACTGAAATGGAATAACATTGAAAAGTGATCGGTGGCCGGTAATAGGGAGAATTTTTACCACTTCTAGTTCCAGAGAACTTGAAGGTAAATGCCTCTTAATATGCAAATTATATAAATCTGTCATGGATAGTTGGTAAGGCTGGGAAAGCAACGCGTAATTGTGTTAGCTTTTAGTGAATTTTTGGTTTGATATGCCAGCCCTACGGGCTTTGTGGAATTCATATATTTTACTTTTCTACCGATATTTCAGCCCGCTGGGCTTACATCCCTTATAAATAG
>CAYZNC010000245.1:0-3534 GCA_964478555.1 uncultured Bacteroidales bacterium
CTGAAGTGAGAGGGGAGAGCGCTCTGAATGTAAGACTATGTCTATGCCTATGCTAAATTAGAGAACTTAATTCAAAGACCTAATTTTTTAATTGCTTAGCAACCAGACCCTCAATCTATAGCCACCTACCCAACTACCCAACCGCCAATGGCTAACCGCTAATATTTCACCAACACCGTAAAATTGCATACATACTGTTTAGTTTCCGTTGCTATGGGAGCTAACTTGAGTTCGTAAACCGTTTCACCCAGTTGATAATTCGGATAGGAGCTTGTTTTGTTGGCATATTTGGCCAATTCTATGATGGATACCAGTTTGGCTTTGATTATTTCATTCTCTTTGAAAGGTAGCGTGATATCATAAATGCTACCGTTTTTAAACTTTGAAACACTGCTTTCGCTGACGGTAAAGCGGAAATAGGTTGAACTCAGATCGTATCCAACAAAGAGGTTATAACCCGGTAGGGCTAGCTCTCCTTCGTGCAAAGCAATGGTTTCAATAATCATTTCTTTGGGTGCTATTATATATCTTTCTTTGTAAGCAGTGTGGGCTTCGTTTACGGCACCTGAGGCCTGATTTTTTTGTCCTTGTGCCATACGTACCTGTTCATCACGGATTCCTCCGGTAACTTCCTGTTTTTTGGCTTTGGCTGCTTCGAGTTGTAACCGGGCCATATTGTACTTGCTGTATACTTCGTCGTAAGCCTGAGGGGAGACAAGACTATCGTCGTACATGTTTTTCATGCGTTTCAGCGATTTTTCGGCGAATTCGAATTGTTCTTTGGCGGCATTGTACATGGCCATTACTTGTTCTTTCTGGTCTTTTGTAGCTCCATTCTTAGCCATTTCGTATTGCGAAGAAGCAGCAAAATAAGCACCTTCGGCTTGCTGTACCTTAGCCTGAATTTCAGGAATGTCCAGTAACGCGAGGGTATCTCCAGGACGCACTACATCCGATTCGTGGACATAAATTTTAAGGATGCGGCCTGCCAGTTTTGGAGCTAAGGATATGGTTTCTCTTTTTATTTTTCCTTCCAATACCTGTTGCTTATTGCTGCTGCTGCTGCAGGAGGTGAGACTGAGTAATACTATTAGTGATTGGTAATGAATTGTTTTCATGGTATATTGTTTTAAATTATTTTCTTTTTATTTTAAACTCTCGATGTTCAACTTTCCTGATGCGGCTAAATACTCTACCACGGAACTACGTTCCTGGGCTATGGCCTGAATATAGTCGAGCCGTGCTTTTTCATAATCATTCACAGAGGTCAAATGCTCATTCAGTGTAATGAGACCTTGTTCGAACTGTTTTTGGCTAAGCTTTAGGATCTCTTCGGCTAATTCCACCTGGTTTTTATTGGTTTGAATCAACGCTGTATTCTTTTGAATATCATAGGAAATACGCTTCAGATTCAGGTCGGAAAGTTCAAGGGCTTCCTGTTTTCTGTACTCAAGAATTTTACGATCCATTTTTGTCTGGCGTGCGCTGTTGTGTGCGGTAAATCCATCAAAAATATTCCAGCGAATTCCAACGCCCACATACCATTCCGGATCAAGCATAGACAGATCGTTTTTATACAGTTCCTTCTTGCCCACCGCCACTATTTTGGGGACATATTCCGAAAGTTCTGCTTTGCGTTTAAAATCAGTGGCCAGTATGCCTTCGTCAAGGGCCTTAATGTCGGGTCTGTCCATGGATGACCCGTCAAAATTCAGAAAACTCCATTCATTCAATTCCGGATGCAGATTTGCCACCGAATCTGCAGAGAACCCGGTAAGTTCTTCGATCCGGCTAAACAATAACTTTTTGTTCGAGTTCAATTCAATACGCTTTAAGGCAAGCTGCTGAATGGCAAGGTTTACTTTTTCCCTGTTCAGGTTTATGGTAAGCCCGTTGTTATAGGCTTTTTCTACAAATCGTTTTTGTTCATCGAGGTAATGCTCTGTTTTGTTCAGAACTTCCTCGCTTTGGTACAGAACTGCCAGCTTGTCATAGGTAATTACTACCTGATTAATGATCATCATTTGCTCGTTTTCGCTCATGAACCGCATGGCAGCTTCTTGGTGATTGGCGGCTTTGATGGAATAAGGTACTTTAAAGCCGCTGAACAAAAGCATTTGAGCACTAATATTTACCTTGGTAATGTCTTTTTCCTGGATAGGCGAGATAGGCTGCATATTTTGAGCCAACGCATTGGCAAGTTGCGTGGTGGCAGGGTTGCTGGCAGACACGGTATACGGTGTGGTAAAATTAACCTTAGCTGCATCAGGTATTGCCATAGGAGCCATATTCATAGCCACCTGTTCTTTAATGAGTAGCTGTTGGGTCCCCATGAGAAGCTGCTGCAAATTTTCGGGAAAGACTATATCGTTATTCAATCTTGTATAGGAAGCTTCGGCCGTTATTCTCGGCAGGTAAGCCTCGTATCCTTTCTTTTTATCCAGCTTCGCTTTTTCAATCATCACATCGCTGATTTTTAACTGTTCGCTTTTCGCAATTGCCCTGCGCGCTAACTCTTTGACACTGGGCCAGGCAATCGAATCTTTGGCTTGAGCGAATGTCGCAACACCCATTATTGCAGTAACAAGAATAAGTACTATTTTCTTCTGCATCGTCCCATCAAACAAGGTTTCTAACTTCATTTTTGAATTTTTTGTAGTTAATGAATATTCGACCAAATTAGTTTTTTAGTCGAAAAATGGATAAAAAAAATTACTTCTTCACTATTCCATACAATAACACGTTTAGCACGCTATCCAGTTGAAACTCGAGATTGGTGGTTTCTTTGGACCACAGCAAAGGAATTTCCAGTCCTTTCATGGCCGTAATAATTGCTATTGCTGCTATGTGGCAGTTTTCGACCCTGAACACATCTTTTTTAACGCCTGATTGCAGTATCTCTTCCACCACCGAAATTTCTTCGTTGTCGTATTTTTCACGCATTTGATGTATAAAATCGAGGTGGTTCAGGTAATCGCTTTTCAGGGCTTCGTGAATATTGGAAAGTTTCTGAAAACCTTTCATGCGCGTGAGGACATAACTTTTCAGTTTTTCTGCAGGAGCATCGCTGGTTTCCAATGCCTTTCTGATCTCTGTTCGCAACAGATTAGCTTCCTTTTCAACCACGGCTTCAAATATTTCTTCTTTGCTGGTAAAATAATAGTAAATAGAACTTTTACCTTTACGCATACCTTTGGCAATGTCGTCCATAGTGGTTTTTTTAAACCCGAAACGACTAAAAATCTGAGCAGCCGTGCTTACAATCTGATCTCTTATTTCTGTTTTTACGACAACCATATGCTTGAGTTGTTAAGTTGTTCTTTTTATGCGTTATGTAAATTTTCGACCAATTTGTTTTAATAGTCCAAAAATACGAAGTATTAGTTTCTCTTGCAAACTTTTTCGAATGTTTTTGACAAATGGTCGAAAAAAGGTGAACGGTTTGTCAGTGATCGGGAATCAGTGATAAAATCGTTTGTGGTCAAACATACTATATATTTCGAACCACACGCGTTTGGAAACGCGCGCGAGCAA
>CAYZNC010000245.1:3634-10257 GCA_964478555.1 uncultured Bacteroidales bacterium
GGTCAAACATACTATATATTTCGAACCACACGCGTTTGGAAACGCGCGCGAGCAAAGGGGAAAATTCTTAAGATGTAATTAATTTCCCTGGAGGGGATTAACCAGGACTTGTGTAGGTTTACAATACTTTAACCTACAGGGTAAAGGTTCTATTTGCGTAAAATTTTTACTACAAAACTGAATGCCCTACGGGCAATGTCTCGAATTCGCACTGAGTGCCGTTCTCGGAATGTATAATATTATAATCTTACGATAAATGTTTTTTTAACAGCGATAACAACATATCACGGCTGATGGGTTTGCTGATATAATCATTAAATCCTTCATTAAATGCTTTTTGTCTGTCCGTTATTGATGCATAAGCTGTTTGAGCGATTATTTTTAAGTGTGGTTTTTGTTTTCGTATTTCGCTTGTGACTTGGTAACCATCCATATCGGGTAAGCGAATGTCCATTAATACCAGATCTGGTGTTTGGAGGGTAGCTATTTGTATAGCCTCTCTGCCATTTTCTGCATATAAGATATCAACACCTGTATCGATAATAATTTCTTTAAGATATTCCATGTTAAAATTATCGTCCTCAACGATCAGAATAGTTTTGCCGGGAAAGTGAAATTTTGTGTTAACTTCTGTCGTCAAAGGCTTATCCGACAGTTGCTGTATTATTTGTAAAGGAAACGTGAAATAAAATGTACTCCCTTTACCAGGCTCGGATTCAAGCCATATTCTGCCACCCAATAAGCCTACAAATCCTTTAACAATTGATAATCCCAGACCTGTGCCTCCATATAAACGATTAATTCCTTTGTCCAATTGCGTAAAGTGCTCGAAAATTATTTCATGTTTATTGGGTGCGATGCCAATTCCTGTATCGGAAACGTAAAATATAAGATTTTTGCTATCATCAAATTTGCATCCACCTTCAATTGTACCGGTATCGGTAAACTTAAAAGCATTGTTAATTATGTTGATGAATATTTGTTTCAGCATAACCTTATCGGTAACCATAACAATTTTTGATGAGCCAAGCTGGGCATTCAAGCTAAAATTTATGCCTTGCTTATTAATACGATTTTGGTGTTTTTGAAAATAAAGGGAAAGCTCGCCGAATAAGTTATCCAGGTCACATTCATCTTCGTTAACAGACAACTGACCGGCTTCAATTTTTGCAATATCGAGTATATCATCAATAATATCGAGTAAATCGTTGCAGCTTTGGGTTATTATTTCTTCAAATCTTTCGAGTTTTGGCTTGTTGTTAAAGTTTAATACGACGAGTTTGGAAAAACCCATAATTGCATTCATGGGAGTGCGTAATTCATGACTTATGTTATGCAGGAAAGCGGTTTTAAGGTGATCGTTTTCTTCGGCGTGTTCTTTGGCTTTTATTAATTCAATTTCATATTTTTTTCGTTCAGTTATATCACGTACAATGGCGTTGAAAATGGTTTTATTTCGAATTTGGGTATTTCGTGTACTTATTTCAACGGGGAAAGTCTGTCCATTTTTTTTAACATGTTCGGTTTCGTACAAGGGAAATTCGTTATTCAGTAATTTCTTAAACATTTCCTTAAGCGTTTTCTTTCCATTTTCAGAAATGATATCATTAGGTGTCTTGGTTAAAAATTCCTCTCGGGTATATCCATAACGTTCGCAGGCAATATTGTTTACATTTACAAAATTAAACGATTGGTCATCGTTTAATTGGGCAACAAGAATAACATCGCTGATGCTATTGAAAAGTAACCGGTAGGTTTCTTCGCTTTCTTCGGCCTGTTCTTTGGCAGCCAATAGTTCGTTATTGGTTTGAACAAGCTCTTCGTTTATTTGCTGGTATTCTTTATTTTTAATTTCAATTTGAAAGTTTTTTTCTTCCAGTCGAAGCTCAGCCTGTTTTCGGTCGGTAATGTCGACGCCAAGTAAAATGACCTGACCTGGAGCAATGCGATGGAGATATTGACGTATCCAACGCTTTTTAGGGTATGAAAACCATTCAGCTGACATGGGTTCTCCTGTAAGCGAAACCTTGCCAACAGTTGCAATTACTTCCGGGTTTACAATCGGAGTCAATTCCCTGTAAGTATGGCCGATGATCAGTTCTTTTGTAGAGCCTGATATTTGTTCTGCAGATGGATTTAAAGAAATATATCGATAATCACAAGGATTATCTGATTTGTCGTTGATTACTTCAACTATAATCAGGAATTCCTGCATCGTTTCAAATAGTGAGCGATACTTTTCCTCGCTTTTTTTAATTGCTTCCGCGGCTAATATGCGTTCGGTAACATTTGTTGAAAATGCCGTAGCGCCTATGATTTCATTTTTATCATTAAAGATCGGACTATATCGTGTTTCATAATAGTAACGTGTTGTTTCTCCATATTCTTCTATAGTTAAGTGATTTTCACCGCTTAAAGCCCTGCTGAAATTGTTCTTTGTCCTCGTTCTATCATCATCATTTGTAATACAATCAAGCATATTCATTCCCGCATCCACCTTCTTGCCATAGGCAGTAGACATTGTATTTTTATGGAAGGTATTAAAATATAGATAGTTGAAATTTATATCTATGGAAAGAATAATCATATCCAGCGGGCTTTCAATATTAGATTGAAGAAGAATTTGTGTGTTTTGTTCCTTTTGTTCAGCAAGTATTAAATCGGTGATATCGCGTGCAATACCTAAAACAGATTTTACATTCCTGTTGTCATCAAATTCAGGATTAAGAAGCCAATCCAGGTATACCTTACCTGTAATTCCATCAAATTCAACTTTCGTTTTATATGCTTTGCCAGTTGTAAATACTATTTCAATTGCATTTTCCCATTCGGTACAAAATTCCTCCGGAAACCCTAATTCGCGGTGAGATTTTCCTAAAAAAGCACCGTTTGGTAAACCGGTAATTTTAGTTGCCGATGGGCTTGCCAGTAAATGCCGGTATTGACGGTCGAAACGGTTAATGATGTCGTTTGTGTTTTCATAGATGGCACGAAACTTCCCAACGTTTTCTTGAAGTATCGCTATCGTTTGTTTAAATTCAGTGTTATCATGATCGCATGAAGCTTTTAAGGAATCGTACTTCTGGTGCATTTCCTGTAACTCCAAAACGAGCTCATCGCTTGATTTAGCTGGATTTTTCATCACATCCATGTATTTGAAAAGGACTAATACAATTAAAGCATTAATTTTCCATCATTGCTGCATTTACTATATGTTTATTTATCATGCCCAGCAATAAACTCCTGTCTAAAGGCTTGCTTATATAATCGTCACATCCGGCATTCAATGCCTTGTGTTTTTCTTCAGGAGATGCGTAAGCGGTTTGGGCAATAATTTTTAATGCTGGTTTTTTTAGCTTTATTAATTGGGTGGCTTCATAACCATTTATATCGGGCAGGAGAATATCCATCAATATGATGTCTATATTATTTGTTATTGCTATTTCAATGGCTTCGAGGCCATAGTGGGTATGTATTATTTTGAAACCCGTTTTAACCAATGCTTCTTTGATATATTCGGCATTAAACCTATCATCTTCTACAACAAGAATAGTTTTCCCCGTGAAATTATAATCGGTCTTCGATTCAATTAATTCTGGCGCAGGGATTACCGTATTGGCTATTTTGTAATCGATTGTAAAGTAAAAAGTGGTTCCTCCTACCTTACCGTCAGTCAGGTTTTGGGGCTCCGATTTAAGCCATATTTTGCCACCTAACAAAGTTACAAGTCCTTTAACAATGGCGAGACCCAAACCAGTGCCTTTGACATGTAGATGCTTGCCTTGGCTAAGCTGGGCAAAACGTTCAAATACAAAATTTTGTTTTTCTGCCGGGATACCTATACCAGTGTCGGACACATAAAACAGAAGTTTATTTTCATCATTGAGATTGCAGCCCACCTCAATTTTACCATACTCCGTAAATTTAAATGCATTACCAATTAAATTGATGAATATTTGTCTCAATTTTCCGGCATCGGTAATAATTACCGACCCGGGTAGGTTATAGGGATGAAAATTTAAATCGATATGTTGCTTATCTATCCGTTTCTGATTTTCTTCAAAAAATACGGAAAGTTCTGTGAACAATGAATTTAAGTCGGTTGGTTCGAAGTGAACGGATACCTGGCCTGATTCAATTTTGGCGGTATCGAGTATCTCGTTAATTAGATCGAGCAGGTCTTCGCTTCGTTGATGGATGATATTTGCAAATTGTTCCAGTTTAGGTTTGTTATTGTATTGTTCTTTCAACAAATCCGAAAAACCCATAATAGCGTTCATGGGGGTGCGTATTTCGTGGCTCATGTTTTGCAGAAAGGAAGTTTTAAGCTGGTCGCTTTTTTCTGCCTGCTCTTTGGCTTTGTATAATTCATCGTTTATTTGAATATATTCCTCATTTTGAGCTTCAATTTCTTCACTTTTTTCCTTCAGCTGAATTTCTGCATATTTGCGTTCGGTGATAACCTCGAATACGGCCACGAAGTGATCTTTTTGAGGGCAATACACTGAAATGAAAAACCACATATCCAAGGCTTCAACATGAACTTCAAATGTTTCGGGATTGCCTGAGGTGGCTACCTTTTTATAAATTTCGAGCAATGCTTTGTCAGACTCCTGTATGCCAGGCATTGCTTCCGATGCTTTTTTACCAACTACATTTTTCAAACCGGTTAACGATTCGAAGGCGGGATTGACCATGAGATAGGTATAGTCTACCTGACGCCCCGGTTCAACCAATATTTTACAATATGCATAACCGTTGAGCATATTACTGAATAACTTACGAAATTCTTCCTCACTGTCCACAATACTTTTAATGATGGGATTGGTGATTCTGACAAAAAGAAAAACACATAACGATAACAATAAAACGGAAATAAGTACAGCTGTAAATAAAGCAACATAGTAAGGCCGGTTAACTTCAGATCGTGGAATTTTTGCAACAATACCCCATTGAAGATCTGGTACATATTTATAGGCAGCCAAAACGGCCACCCCATTATAATCGTTGGCAAATATGACACCTGTTTTGCCCTGTACGGCCAATTGCATAGATAGCCCAAGTTTTTCGGCATTGTTGAGTTTTAATTTTATATTTTCTTTATCAGCTATCAGGTAATTAACATTGCCACCTGATTGGTAGCCAATAGCAAATTCGCCTGTGTGCCCAATACCATAATACTTATTCCGCATTAATTTTATAAGTTGAATGATTTCGGTATCACTTTTCCCCTGTTCGTGAAGAACGGTAATCATCGATTTTTGACGCTCAACCACATCGAGCAATGTACTTTCGAGTAACCTAATGGATTTGTTGTATATGATATATGATGAAACCCCTGTGATAACAAGATTAGAAACAATTAAAATAATTGTTAACAATAACAATTTGCGGTTTGAGAGTAGTGAATACATGCAGTTATAAATTAAGCCTAATTAGTCTGATAGTAGTTTGAATATGATGAAAGTTATTACAAAAAAATATTGCAACCAAATTAAAATGGCAGTGAGTTACGAATTAATGAATAAAAATTAGGAATGTTTCGGAGGGTGACTGGTGATTGACATTAAACAGTGAACGACAGTGAACGGTGAAAGGGAAAGTGGTTATTTTGATGACCGTTCGGAGAACGGTATTTAGGGCGGTCCCGTGACTACGGGATTCGCCGAGCTTCGTCGCGTTATCATAGGTTAATAATTTAGATGTTGTAATCGAGGAATAATAAAATCGTTCGTGGTCATCCTACCGCGTAGCGGTTTTAGTATTGTAGAAAATTGTTAATATGTAATTAATTTCCCTGTAGGGGATTAACCAGAACATGACAAAATGTTTTTGGTTCAAATTCTTTGATAATCTTATACTTTAACCCCTACAGGGTAAAGGTTCAATTTGTGTAAAATCTTTACTACAATACTGAATGCCCTACGGGCAATGTCTTCGAACCACACATATTTGGAAACTCTCGCAAGCGATTAGATAAACTGAAATACCATTTAGTGATAGTTCAAAACACAGCAATGTATTCTCTGTGACCCTCTGTGTCTTCTCTGTGGCCCTCTGTGTAACTTTAACCGCACGCGTTAGGAGACGTGCGCGAGCATATTTGTTTATAGAAATGTTTCAAAAGCCCCTTTTTTAAGGGGTTGGGGTCCAAACATAACCACAAAATAAACCACCACCATAACTACGCCTAACGCTGAAAATAAAAACATGGCTTTGGAAGAAAAGGTGACCCAGATTAAGCCACCAAGGCTGCTGGCTACGAGTGCGCAAATGCTCGAAAATGCTGAGTAGAAGCCCACCGCTGTGGCCGTGTCTTTTTTGTCTGACAAATTTGTGATCAGTGCTTTTGAAATACCTTCCGTGGCACCGGAATATAATGCATAGGCCAGAAAAATCAAACCCAGCAAAATTACATTGCTTGTGAAGGATATAGCGCCATAAACGACGGCAAACATTAGTAAGCCCGCCACTAAAATTTTCTTAAGTCCTGTTTTATCCGCCAGGATGCCCACAGGATAACTCAATAAGGCATAACATAGATTATAGAAAATGTAAAAACCGATCATGGAGGTGTCGGAAAAGCCTTTTTCTTTCAGCACCAGCAACAGGAAAGCGTCTGA
>CAYZNC010000246.1:0-10255 GCA_964478555.1 uncultured Bacteroidales bacterium
TGCGGGAACGGGTAGCCAACCTTAATCTACAGCTCTTCGTCACTCGGTTTGAAACGTCAGCATATGCTGCGGAAAATCACCTTTCTATTCAAATGGCAGCTCGCGAACTCCGTTATAACTGGTTTGAAAAATTAGCAGCAGCCCATAATTTTGAATACATAGCCGTTGCCCACAATCGTGACGATACCCTTGAAACATTTTTTATCAATCTTGGGCGGGGCACCGGAATAAATGGATTAACAGGCATACCGCTGGTATCAGGAAATATCATCAGACCATTGTTATTTGCATCCCGGCCGGAAATCGAACAATATGCCAACGAACATCATATCAGTTTTCGCGAAGATTCCAGCAACGCCAGTGATAAATACCTTCGAAATTATACCCGCCATAAGATAATTCCGGTTTTTGAGGAAGCCTTCCCGCATTTTAAAAAGTCCCTTTCTCAAAGTCTTGAAAAGCTCAATGATGCTCGACTTTTATACCAATTTGCCATTGATGCGCTGGTTAAAAATTTAGTACGACAAGAAAAAAATCTTTTATATATCGATATTCCTCAGTTACTTAAATCGCCGGCTCCCAAAACCGTTTTGTTCGAAATACTCCGTCAATACGGCTTTTCATCGGCATCTGTTGATGAAATATTTCAATTGACGGAAGCCATGCCTGGAAAATTATTTTACAGTTCCACACATAAACTTGTAAAAGACCGTCAATGTTTTATTATTTCAAAACTTGAACATGAGCATACAGCAAAATATTATGTAGAAGAGGGTATCACCGTTGTTAATCATCCTATTCATCTCAATTTTGAAGTGTTTGACGAAGATGCTGAATTTGAAATTGAAAAAGATTCATTGGTAGCTCAGTTGGACTATGACAAACTTAGTTTCCCCTTAATATTGAGAAAGTGGCAACCGGGAGATTATTTTATTCCGCTCGGAATGAAAGAGATGAAGAAGCTCAGCAATTTTTTTATCGATATCAAACTTTCTATCATCGATAAAGATAATACATGGTTGCTGATTTCAGGCGATCAGATTGCTTGGATAGTGGGGAAGCGAATCGATAACAGATTTAAGGTTACGGAAAACACGAAAAGGATAGTAAAGATTAGATGTTAGCGTTAAGATAAAATGCCTGCCCGCCCCACTGGCGGGGAGCCAAGACATATTTTTACAGATGTTTGTAAATTATTATTAAAATTTATTTAATTTAAAAATTTGACTATAGTCAATATTTACAGATAGATACTGCCCATATTAATCTCAATTTCAGAAAATAATTTAATTTTTTGTGCAACGTTTTTGATTTTTTGCGTCTTATATAAAAGCAATGGTGGAGGAAAATTTATGAATAATAAAACCTGTAAGCAAAAAAATCAATTGATATACGAGCTGGATGCCAGAAAACTTAACAAAGGCCTTTATTGCGTTGTCTTCACCATTTGCCACACAGGGAATACAAAAGTAGTTAATAAGATAGTTGACGGTAATAATAAGGACACAAACCCTGAAAATTAATAGGTCGGTAGAAAGATTAAAAATATAAATTTACAGTAGCTAACTTTCTGATAGTTTTGTAAATTTGTGTTTAATGCGAATTAAGGGTTGTAATTTTTGCCGCAAAGACACTAAGTCACGAAGCATCACAAAGTTATTCTTGGTGAAACCTTTGTGTCTTTGTGACTTAGAGGCAATGATTTACGATTTTCAAACTAATTCACATTTTAATCTAAAAATATAGCTATGTCCGCTGACCTTATCCATCATTTAAATGCATTTGCCGATACTGACTTAAAGATGCCGGTTCTTTTTGTAGGACATGGCAGTCCTATGAATGCTATTGAAGATAATGAATTTAGTGAGGCCTGGATGGAGGTTAGTAGAGCTTTACCTATTCCTCAAGCCATTATTTGTATATCGGCACATTGGCAAACCGTCGACACCCAGGTTACAGCCATGGAATGGCCTAAAACGATACACGATTTTCAGGGATTTCCACGTGAACTTTTCGAAAAAGAATATCCCGCCAAAGGTTCGCCGGATTTGGCTGATCTCACAAGGGCAACCGTGAAAAAAACTCAAATAGGCCTAAATCAGAATTGGGGACTGGATCATGGAACATGGTCGGTGTTGTGCAGGATGTTTCCGAATGCTGATATCCCGGTAGTTCAAATAAGCCTCGATCATACCAAAGGTCCCGCTTATCATTATGAGCTGAGTAAAGAGTTGTATTCGTTACGAAAGAAAGGAGTTTTAATCATTGGAAGTGGCAACATTGTTCATAACCTGAGGACTGTAGTTTGGCAGGACAAAGCCTATGACTGGGCTGTTGATTTTGACGAAACCATTAAACAATTTATCCTCACAGGCGATCATAATGCCATTATTAATTACCCGAAATTAGGCCAGACAGCACAATTAGCCGTACCCACCAACGAACATTTTCTTCCGTTGCTTTATGTGCTGGCTCTCCAGGACCCAAAAGATGAAATTTCGTTTTTTGGCGATAAAGTAACTATGGGTTCTATGTCGATGAGGTCGGTAAAGATTGGGTAGAAAAAATTGTTGATTGAAATTTTTAGCGATTTTAAGAAGCTCGTTTAACATTGCCAGGTTGCCAGACCTTCCAGCGTCATCAGACCTGGAAGCGTCAAAACTTTCAAAACTTACGCTCTATACGTCAGCTTTAAATCTGCCAGCACAATAGCCGTTGCCGCCTCCACCACAATAGGGGCCCTCAGCGCCACACAGGTGTCATGCCGCCCCTGAACCACAAAGTCGGTGATTTGACCTGTTTTGAAATTCAAGGTTTGCTGTGTTTTTGGGGTAGATGAGGTTGGCTTAATGGCAACCCTGAAAACGATATCGTTTCCATTGGTGATTCCACCATTAATTCCGGCAGCGTAATTGGTATCTGTTTTTCCGGTTTGATCGATGAAAGAGTCGTTATGTTCACTTCCCTTCATTCTGGCAGCTCCAAACCCTGAGCCAAACTCAATGCCTTTGGTGGCTGGAATAGAAAAAATCATATGACTTAGCAAAGCTTCAGCGGAATCAAAATAAGGCTCGCCGAGTCCGACCGGGAGATCAGTTGCTATACATTCGATAATACCTCCGATAGTATCCTTTTCTTCAATAGCTTTTTCAATGGCTTTTTCAATGTCCTTCATTCCGCCCGCTTCAATCAAAGTAGCTTGTACGGTTATCGGGTAAATTATTTTTTGGCTACAACTCCTGCTGCAACCAGGCCAAGTGTGAGACGTGCAGAAAAGTGACCACCCCCGCGATAATCTTCATAGCCTTTATATTTTTTGTTGGCTACAAAGTCTGCATGACCAGGGCGGGGTATATCACGAAACTGGGCATAGTCGCCCGATTTGGTGTTGGTATTTTCGAACATAATGGTAATTGGAGCGCCGGTACTTAAGTTATTGAAAACGCCGCTCATAATTTTAGGCAGGTCTGCTTCCTGGCGGGGAGTAGTGCCTTTCGCTCCGCTTTTACGTCGTGCCAGATCTGCATCAAAATCTTCAACTGTCAGCGGAATACCGGGAGGACATCCATCAATCACTACGCCTACTGATGTTCCATGTGATTCACCAAAAATGCTAATTCTGAAAATTCGTCCAAATGTGTTCATGATCCTTAAATTCTATTTCATTATATTGTAAATATCCTTCATTTCTTCAACAGCTAATTGACCAGGGGCTGTTGCCAATTTGGATTCAAGTGAAGCGTAAGTGAATTCTGCACCCAGCAAAGGTGCTGCAACCCTGGTTATGGTGCCCATTTGACCCATACAAAAGGCGATAATATTCTTATTCTTCTCGTATAGGGCCATAACACGAACGCAATCGGCAGGAACTGTTGCCATGGTGGTAATTTTCGTTCTGTTGGCTCCCCATTTTACAGATTGTTCAATGATATCATTCATGGCTTTCGCAGAAGGCGTTTTGTCAAAATTATGATACGAAATGATAATAAATACATGGTTTGCACGGGCATGATCAATTAATTCCTTCCTGTACGATGCTTTTGCCTCATACTCTATATCTATGTAACCGGCGCCGGAATCTATCGATAATTTCAATAATTCTAAACGCTTGTCATCATCAAACTTTCCCGGTCGACAGGTTGCAATGCTTTTCTTTTTGATTGAAAACAAAGATTTTAGTTGCTCCTCTGAGAGGTCGAGCTGATCTATCCTAACTTCTGCATATTCAGCCTTATTGATAGCCTTCATGCACTCCTGAAAATCAATATTTGCCAGACTAACACAAATCATTTACAATTTCCTCCATGTCTTTAATCGATACTTTTTGAATAACTGCATTCCCAATGGTGTTAAGCAAAACCAGGTTTATGTAATCGCCTTCGCGCTTTTTATCTTTCAGTAAGGCATCATAAAATTTACCTTTGTCAAGTTTCAATTTTACAGGTAATTTGTACTTAATTAACAGGTTTTCGATACGATTAGCTTCTTCTTTTGAAAGTAAATTCATCTTTACGGATACTTTCGAAGCAATTACCATACCTATACTTACGGCTTCACCATGTAAAATGCCAAAGTTCTTCTCAATCGAGTGAGCAAAGGTATGCCCAAAGTTTAAAATTCGACGCTCTCCTTTTTCTTTTTCATCGTTTTGTACAACCAGCGCCTTTATGTTAACTGATTCGTAAATAATTTTTTCAAGTACTTTTTCATCGTAATTCAAAGCCTCGTTGTAGTTAGCCTCAAGATATTCGAATAAGGTTTTACTCCGTATTGCGGCAGCTTTTATGATCTCTCCAAAGCCAGAAATGAATTCTTTCGCGTCGAGGGTCTTAAACATCGCTACATCGCAAATAACAAATTGGGGTTGTGCAAAAACACCTACCATATTTTTATAACCCTGGAAATTAACTCCGTTTTTACCTCCAACACTGGCATCCACCTGTGACAGTAAAGTAGAGGAAACAAAACCGAATTTCAATCCACGCATAAAAACTGAAGCTGCAAAACCTCCTACATCGCAAACAATCCCTCCTCCAATGGCAACTATAAATGAGGATCGATCTACTTCAAGGCGTATAAATTCTTCAAAAATCTTTTCTAAGGTTGCAAGTGTTTTATTTTTTTCGCCCAACCCTATTTGAACAATAGGAAAACCCTGCAAATATTGAGCATAATACTTAACTATATTTTCATCGGTTAAAATTACTATTTTTTTTCCTTCGGGAAGATATTTTTTCAGATTTTCAATGCGTTCTCCGAGGTATATATCAGACTTGCCAGTATCTGTATTGATATTGATTGTGTGCATACAAATTATTTATATTTTTAATAAGTTATCAGTTCTTAGTGCAAGAGGCTCCTGATAAGTTTAACCTGTCAGAGTCCGAAGGACCTGATAGCGCTAATTCCCTAAAACCTTTATACAGTTTATTTTATGCACCCTCATTAGCAATGACTGATCCTTCATTCATAATTTTCGTCTGATGGTTTATGGATTCCTGGTGAATTGCTGTAAAGATAGTAGTTACGAACTCTTCGCTCAGTCCTTTTGCCTCACCCATGGCAGTCCTTTTTTTCAAAATGGTATCCCATCGGCTTGCCTGAAGAATGGTGATGCTATTTGATTTTTTGAAATGTCCTATCTGATCGGCGATATTCATACGTTTCTCAAAAATATTCAGGATCTCATCATCGAATTTATCAATCTGGGCGCGCAATTCCTCAAGGGTTGCCGATTGTTTCTTGTCAAGATCCGAATGACGTAGAACGAGTCTTTCCAAAATTGTTTTCAGAACTGCGGGGGTTACCTGTTGTTTGGCATCGCTCCATGCTTCGTCGGGGTTGCAATGCGATTCGATTATTAACCCGTCGAAATTCAAGTCCATAGCTCGTTGGGAAATATCGTAGATGAGTTCGCGTTTACCGCCTATATGACTTGGGTCTACAATAATCGGTAAATTAGGAATACGACGACGCAACTCGATTGGGATCTGCCAATGGGGATCGTTTCTGTATACACTCTTATCGTAGGTGGAGAACCCCCGGTGAATGGCGGCTAATTTTCTTAGTCCTGCATCATTTAGACGTTCCAAAGCGCCAATCCATAGTTCGATGTCGGGATTAACCGGATTTTTAACAAGTACAGGTATGTCCATGCCTTTTAAGGTATCGGCTATTTCCTGCACTGCAAAAGGATTTGCCGTAGTGCGCGCACCTATCCACAGGATATCGACCCCAAATTTCAGGGCCTCATACACATGTTTTACGTTGGCAACTTCCACAGCGGTGTATAAGCCAAGCTGCTCTTTTACTTTTTTTAACCATGGTAGACCAACAGATCCTACGCCTTCAAAGGCATTCGGACGAGTCCGGGGTTTCCATATTCCGGCCCGATAGATTTTAATCCCTTGCTGTGCTATTTGTCGTGCAGTTGTTAATACCTGCTCTTCAGATTCTGCGCTGCAAGGCCCTGCCATAATTAAAGGCCGGTCACTGCTGACACCAGGAAAAACGAAAGGCTCTAAATTTAATTTTATACTCATGATAAGGTAATTTACAAATTTACAAATGGTTATGATTTAAGTTTACAAGTTCAAGGTTCAAAGTTTAAGGTTGTTCGAACTTCTTTGGACCCTGTACTTTAAACTTTATACTATACTATTGACTTCCCCTTATGATACTCACCCAAAATTCCCAAGGCACTGGTAAAAGGTCTTATGGAATCAAGTGCTTGTTGATAGATTTTATAGTCGTTGAATTCAACATCTACGTAAAAGAAGTATTCCCATTCCTTACCCACAATAGGCAAAGACTGAATCTTGGAAAGGTTGATGTTGAAAAATGAAAAAATGGAAAGAATTTTTGCAAGGCTGCCTATTTCGTGGGCGAGCGCAAAATGCATGGATGATTTATTGACTGGTTCGCTAAAAGTTACCTTTTCTTCTTTATCGGCCAGGATCAGGAAACGGGTATAATTCATCTGGTTGCTTTCGATATTGGAGTACATAATTTCGAGACCGTATTTTTCCGCTGCTTGTGCGCTGGAAATAGCACCAATACCTCGTTGTTGTTTATCAGCAATATCCTTTGCACTCAAGGCGGTATCCACACTCTCAATGAGCCTGATATGAGGATATTCCTCAAAAAATTTCTGACATTGGAGAATTGCCATTGGGTGAGAATATACTTCACTAATCTGATCGATAGTTTGGCCCGCTAAAGCAACCAAATTTTGGACGATGCGAAGATAAATTTCGCCGATAATTTTCATGTTCGATTCCCGCATCAGATTGTAATTGGGTAAAATGCTTCCGGCAACCATGTTTTCGATGGCCATGATTCCATAATCGGCGTGGCGCATCTTTAACGATACAAATAAATCGCGAAAAGTATTGGTAGGAACAATTTCAACATTGTCACTGCCGAAATAATGTAATGCGGCAATCTCATGAAAAGCTCCGGCTCCTCCCTGAATAGCTACCTTTTTCACTTTTGTCTTAGTATTAATTTCGTTTTCCATATAAGATATAATTAAAAAAAAAGTCCCGGAATTGCTTCCGGGACTTTATATGTTGTCTTTACACACGATTATCTCTCCCGAAAGCAGTTCAGTCCATAAAAAAAGTAAAACCAAAAACCGAAGAAATTTCCGGCATAGCTTTTGACGAGGATCGTATGTAAATTTAAATTTTTCAT
The DNA here is from genome assembly GCA_964478555.1 of uncultured Bacteroidales bacterium. GTDB lineage: Bacteria > Bacteroidota > Bacteroidia > Bacteroidales > JAAUTT01 > JAAUTT01. The sequence continues at coordinate 7,696 of CAYZNC010000246.1, forward strand.
TCTTTTGTTTGCAACTTTATGTCTATTAACAATGCAAACTTAGAAAATGTTTTTTGAACATCCAAGTTTTCAAATGATTTTAACGATTTTTTACGTATATTCAATGTGTAAAACGATGATTATTTGTGAATTAAAAATTTGAATTGAGTTACCAGTTTTTATTTATTTTATAGACCAACCATCAAATCTGCTTCTATGAAACGGGAAAATGTTTTTGCAGTTATTATTAATGAAGGCCGGTTCGCTTCCGGAAATGTATGTATTCACCGGAATACATTGGTTATTCAGATTCTTTTATGATCAGAGTCGGGAAATGATTACAGCATAATTATCCCATTTTCCAATCTTGCGGAATGCGATATAATGGATGGTATTTCATTGACAAGATGCGAAACAAAGACCAGGGTGCGGTTAATACAGAAATGGTCGAGTAATAGCTTTGATTTTTCTATCGTTTCTGTATCAAAACCCTGGAAAGGTTCATCGAGTAACAGCAATGGCGGGTTTTTAATAATGGTCCTTAACAATAGCATTAAACGCTGTTGACCGGTCGACAAGGAATGAAACCCAGCATGCCTAAGGTTACTGATGTTATAGTATGCCAAAAGGTTGTCAAATAACTGGTAATGCCATGGTTCAGGCGATTTACGGTTATATGGATGTTCGTTGAGAACCCCCAATACAGCATCCTCACAACTTATTTGCTGTTCAAAATAAAAATGTAATTCAGGAGATACATAGCCAATGCGTTCCTTGATATCCCAAATGGTTTCGCCGCTTCCCCGATGCCTGTCGAATATAACGATATTGTTGGCGTAAGCTTGAGGATGATCGGCAAATATCACGCTCAGCAACATGGATTTTCCGGCTCCATTGCGACCTGTCAAAGCCCACTTATCACCTTGTTTTATTGTCCAGTTAATGTCGTTTAGAATGACTTGCTCATCGTATTTGATAGTAAGACGGGAGAAGCCTACGGCAATGTTAAAATTTTTACATGGCACTTCCTTCTGTAGGGCGAAAGGGAAATTTTTTTCCGGTAATGAAAAGCCTTTGATTTCTTTCTGCAACTTAGTGGAATTGCTATTATTTTCGAAAGAAAGTAGCGTGTGTGACAGACTTGATACAGATTCGATTTTAAATTGATCCATTACTAAAACATGTGTCATGCATGAAGGATAATCTGCTCCGCTATCAGCAATTATAAGATGGATGCCAATTTTTGCAATTTCATTCAATAAATGATTCAGTGTTTGCCGTGCGTCAGTATCAAGCCCCATGTAAGGATTATCTAAAACCAAAAGTCGTGGTTTTTTAAGCAGGGCTTTGGCAATAAATAATCGCCGTGTTTCGCCGTTGGAAAGTTTAATTAACTCTTTGGATAATAGATTAGTTAAACCTAAAGATTCAAACATTTCAGGTTCCGGAATACGATCTTCCTTTTTTATACCCTGCCATAAAAAATCGTGGGCTGTCTGTGTCCCTTCAACCTCAGTGCTGTAATACCGCTGTTGATAATAAAAGTTATGATAGTTGATCTCCTGATCGAGGAAAAACACGAATGCTATGTGCTTTTGTAATTCATAAAGCCCGAATTCAGGTTGTTTGCCGAGATGATTATAAATTTCGCCGTTTTCAACTATGCCAACTCCTTGCAACATTTTCAAAAAACTGGTTTTGCCCGACCCGGTTTTACCGGTGATAATCCAGTGCTCATACTTATTGATTTCCCAATTAATGTTGTGGAAAACAATATTTCCGGGTAATTTTACATGGAGGTTGGTGAACTTTAGGAGATGCATTGTTATTTGAGAACATACAAAGGTTTTATAGGTTAACTAATTTATAATCCATAAAACCTAATAAATATTGAGTTTCGATCAAAAAATATCCACCGGATCATCATTCTGTTTGCGACATGTGGGGATTCGAATTTTAATTTGACAAATTAAGGGATTAAAATTGACAAATACCTAATAAATTAAATAACTTATTTATATGCTTACAATTTTGTTTTTAATAGCAAACATTACCAGTGCAGCAGTATTGTTACAACCCGTTTTTTTCATCAGATTTTTTCTTATCGTGTCTACTTCTGCATGCTTTATATTCACTTCTTTGGCGATTTCTTCATCAGACATGCTTTTTGTAAAAAGTTTTAAAATGTTCGTTTCCTCGTTCGACAAATCCAAACCTGAATTTTCACTTTTACTATCATTAATATTGGCAAGTACATAATTCAATAATTCAGTAGAAAAGTAACTTGAACCTTTAACAACTTCTTCAATGGCATGCTCCAGCTCATGGATGCCAGACGATTTTAAAACAAACCCTCTTACCCCTGCCTGGATCATCTTGTAGTAATACTCTTCCTCGCCAAACATTGAGAGAGCCAATATTTTAATATCGGGGGACTGCTTAACGGCAGCAGAAGTTGCTTCAATACCATTCATAACGGGCATGGCAATATCCATTAAAACTACATCGGGCTTAACATTTTTAAGGAGTTTAAGGAATTCCTCTCCATTTACAGCTTCACCAATAAACTCAATTTTTTGAC
>CAYZNC010000247.1:0-10244 GCA_964478555.1 uncultured Bacteroidales bacterium
GAATTTCAACTCTTACCGGAATATTTCGTGCTGAACCCTGAAGTGTATTAGCCACTTCATAGGGTGGCACAACAGTATCTTTTTCCAGGGTAATAGCCATGATCTGATTGTGGAGACTATTAAATACTTCTTCACGATATTGTCTCATTGTCTTGTAGTTCAGCATGCTCCGGAAATTAATTCCCTCCGGATGTTCACTGCAGAAATAATGACGGAGCCTTTCATTATTCTTTAAGTGGCTCTCGAGATGTTCAATAATAAAGGAATACAGCATCACATTAGACTCACTGTCCAGAATAAATTTGGATACAGGCGACATTCTGTTAAACACCGCTCCACCGCAAAACATACAAAGCCTGGTATGCTGAAATATATTATCCGGATTAGTCATCAGAAGAATTTGCGCTAACAAGCTCCCGATCGAATATGAAAATATGTCGATACTGGCCGTGGCTGCAATATGAGGATGCTGACCCGATTTAATTTGGCTTGTAAGTTGAAGTATATCGTAATAAGTTTGCAGACCCGACCAAAAAAAACGTTCCGGCTTGGAGTGCAATCTTGTACTAATAGCCACATTTGATAAGGAAGCGTTAACAATATTGGGAAATCTCTTCTTTCGATTTTCGCAAACATCATACATTTGTCTGCGATTGCTCCAATCATGAGGTGCCCGGTTCATATGGAATGCGATCGGAAAAAGCACTACTGTTTTACCTGTGTCATCCATCAACCGTTTTGCCCATGGTAAGTATTTGTGCCAGTATTTCTCATTGAATCCATGGAACATGATGATGATCTCATCCGCTTTATCAACCTTGGAGGGTTTAAAAATGTGATATTTGAATTCCTGGTTCTCTTTTACTTTTGAGTCGTGGATATCTAAAATTTCGTTAACGATATCGCTCTCATTTTCCGTATTATAAGGATCATAAGTGGTTGCAGGGTGCATCGGGCAAACATATTTGTTTTCGCCCATTAAAATTTGATAGTTGTGCGATTTGAAACTTAGGTTAAATAAATTAGAATCCTGATCTATAGGTACAAAGTCATCATCGCCGGCAATTTTATCCTTAAGCAATGAATAAAGGTCAAAATAATTCATGATTGAAAAAATTAAAGCATCTTAAAAATACTGCCTTTAAATTAAAAACGGACAAAAAGTAAATAAATTAAGCATGGAATAATTAAAATAAATACGTTACAAAAAAGAAAAAGAACGATCTTTTTGTAAGTATCAACACTTCATGACAGTCTAAAACACAGACCTGACAAAATGTTACCAAAAAATACTTTGGCCGAAAATTTGTAATATCTTTGTCAAAAAAAATTAAAAATATTAAGTGCTATGAACATAACATATATTATAATATTAATTGTTTTTGTGCTGCTTAGCTGGATCATTAGTTATCAGCTCAAATCGAAGTTTAAAAAGTATTCACTGATTCCTATGAATAAAGGCATAACAGGCAAAGAAGTTGCTGAAAAAATGCTTCGTGAAAATGGTATAAGCGATGTTAAGGTAGTATCCATTGAAGGACAACTCACAGACCACTATAACCCTGAAACATTCACAGTTAACTTAAGCCGCGATGTTTATTATGGTAATCATGTAGCCGCAGGTGCTGTTGCCGCCCATGAATGCGGACATGCTGTACAGCATGCTCAGGCATATGTTTGGTTAGGTTTAAGGACTAAGTTAGTCCCTATCCAAAATGTGAGTGCAACTATTATGAATGCCATTTTTTATATCATGTTTTTTGGTTCCATGTTTGTCCATGGTTTGTTCCCTTTTATGCTTCCGGTAATTATATTGTGCTACGGGATGTTTACGCTGTTTGCTTTCATAACCCTGCCTGTGGAAATAAATGCAAGTAGCAGAGCTCTGGTTTGGCTTAACAGTGCCGGAATTACCAATTATGAATCGCATCCTAAAGCAGTAAGTGCATTACGTTGGGCTGCTTATACATATGTAGTAGCTGCATTGGGTTCGTTAGCAATGCTGGTGTATTTTATTATGCTTTATCTGAGAGAACGATAACAACAATATAACCAATACGATGTGTTGGTTATATGAAAAATATATTAAGGATAGTTTATTAAAACCTGGAACCTCAATTCCAGGTTTTTTAATTAACATTTGTTAAGATAAAACTAATATAAGGTTTGATTCACGCGCACAAGTTGTTATATTCGTAAGATTTTTATTTAAATTGTTGCTACCAAAGTAAAATGGAAAGTTCTGCCAAAAAAGCAATTATCATAGGTGCCGGTCCTGCCGGACTTACTGCTGCTCTTGAGCTTTTAACAAAAACGAATATTATTCCGGTTGTTGTTGAAAAGACATCCGATATTGGAGGAATTTCCAAAACTGTTAATTATAAAGGTAACCGGATCGACATAGGGGGGCATCGGTTCTTCTCAAAATCCGATGTTGTCATGAAATGGTGGCAGGATATATTCCCAATAGAAGAAGTGAACGTTGCCCCAAAAAACCCAGACAAGGTATTATTGGTGAGAAACAGGCAATCCCGGATCTTATTTTTAAGAAAGTTCTTTGATTATCCCTTATCATTAAGCCTGCAAACGCTTAAAAACTTAGGATTATGGCGACTTATACGAATTGTAATTTCTTATATTTACGCTTCCATATTTAAACGAACTCCGGAAAATAACCTGGAAGATTTTTTCATTAACCGGTTTGGAAAAGAATTATACAAAACTTTTTTTAAATCATATACCGAAAAAATATGGGGAGTTCCCTGCCGGGAAATATCTCCTCAATGGGGCGGACAGCGGATCAAAGGATTATCGGTAACCAAAGCCATTTTACACGCTATCAAAAGTATTTTTAACAAGTCTGAAGAAATTTCTCAGAAAGAACTGGAAACAAGCCTTATCTCCAAATTTCTTTATCCAAAATACGGCCCTGGCCAACTTTGGGAAGAAGTGGTTGAAAGAATAAAAGAAAAAGGCGGTGAAGTATTATTTCAACATGAAGCCATTGCATTTGAATCAAAAGACCAACACGTTATATCCTGTACGGTAACAAATAATTCGGACCATAAAGAAGTTACACTTACAGGCGATTACTTTTTTTCCACCATGCCCATTCGGGAGCTCGTGGCAGGCTTTGGTTCCGCCATTTCTCCCGAACTGAAACGAATAGCAAATGGGCTTGTTTATCGTGATTTTATTACGGTGGGCATGTTGCTTGAGCATATTAAGTTAAAAGATAAAAAAAGCACCGGAACCATTAAGGATAATTGGATTTACATACAGGAAAGGGATGTAAAAGTAGGACGACTCCAGATTTTCAATAATTGGAGCCCATATATGGTTAGTGATAAAACCAAAATGTGGATTGGCATGGAGTATTTTTGTAATGAAGGTGATGAAATGTGGACTATGCCCGACAAGAACTTTAAAGAATTCGCCATGGATGAACTTGAAAAGATAGGTTTTTGTGATAAAAGTGATGTTTTGGATTCGGTGGTTATAAAAATGCCCAAGGCATACCCTTGTTATTTTGGCACCTATGGCGAATTAGAGAAAGTGACAAAATACCTCGATTCCTATGAAAACCTCTTTTTAATTGGTCGTAATGGAATGCACAAATACAATAACCAGGATCATTCTATGCTAACGGCTATTGTTGCTGTCGAAAATATAATAAATCATAAAAAAGATAAAGAAAATATCTGGAAAATTAATTTGGAAGAAGAGTATCATGAAGAAAAAAAATAACATGATAACTTTTAAAAAATAATGCATTATGGCAACTAATCGCGAGAAAAACAAGACTATAGCTAATAAAAAAACTCCAGCGCAACAAGACAAGAAAAGCAAACACGTAAAAAAGGATTTGTTGGACTCCTTAAGTGACTATTTCATTAAAAGAGAAAAAGTAATTCTCTTTTTTGGGTTAGCACTAACACTACTTTTTTCATTATTACTATTTGATGTTAAAGTTAGTCTCGGTGGCGATGATTCCTTCTATATAACAAAAGCATATGATGTTGTACATGGCTTTAACTTTCCTGGCTTTCAGGGGCCTCTCTATCCCTTTGTATTAAGCTTTTTCGTTTGGATTTTTGGAATCAATCTGGTCATTCTGAAGAGCGTATCCTTTCTTTGCATAGTGATTTCTATGGTTCTTTTTTACAAAATATTCGCAGGTAAAATGCCACCGGTAGTTGTTGGTGTAAGCTTTATCCTGTTAAGCTTTAATTATTCCTTGTTGTATTATTCAAGCCAGACATACAGTGAGGCATTTTATTTGCTTCTGCAATCGATATTGTTTTGGTTTATGGCTAAAAAGTTTACCGGAGAAGAATCAGAAAAAGCGACGCTCAAAGACTATTTCCTATTGGGCTTGTTAATTTTTCTTATGACATTAACCAGAAACGTTGCTTTAGCGGCCCTATTGGCAGTATTAGGCTATTTCGTTATAACCCGTGAGTGGAAAAGTTTACTGATGTCATTTGGCAGTTTTACAGTTTGCTATGTATCATTTGGATTAATTAAAAGAGTTATTTGGGGAGATACAGGATTACAAATTGCTACGCAAGCCAGTGCAATCAGATATAAAAGCTTTTACAATCCTTCCATGGGTAATGAGAATTTTATGGGATTTGTGCAAAGATTTATCGATAATTCCAACATGTTTTTTTCCAGGCACATTTTTACTTTTTTTGGATTGCGTTTGGAAGCACAGGACTCAAGTACCGTGTTAATGATATTTATTTGGATAATTTTGGGAATTGCACTCTATCTGGGCTTTAAGAAAAATAAATTACTCTTGTTGGTATCTATCTACACCATAGCTATGTGTGGAGTTTCCTTTATTGCATTGCAAAAGGACTGGAGCCAATCAAGAATGATCATCGTCTATTTGCCTTTTTTCCTTATCATGTTTTTTGCGGTTATTTTTCATTGGTTTAAAACCGATCAGTTCAAGCGTTTCCAATTTTTTGTACCGGTTATAGCTGTTCTCCTGATTTACACTTCTTTTAATTTTACAGCTACCAATATGAAGCAACAAAGCGTAATATTGTCCCATAACATGGATGGCGACATGCTGTATGGATTAAGTCAGGATTGGGTGAATTATATCTTAATGAGCAAATGGGCAGCAGCCAATATCCCTAAAAATGAGGCCATAGGTGTACGTAAACCCGATATTTCTTTTATTTATGGTCAACGTAAATTCGTGGGAATTACAAAAGTACCAGCCATTACCCCCGATTCGTTGTTAAAATTAATTCCGGAATCGATGACATATGTGGGTATAGACATGGAGAAGCTGACACAAAGTCAATTCTTTAATGACTCATTGAGAACCAAAATTGTTGGTTTTGTTAACGGTGATTTGAAGTTAGGAAGAGATTCAGCTCCAAGACCTTCTCTGGTTGGCATTTTTAAATTTAAAACCGGCGAATTTGCTGAATGGGAGCAACTTTTGAAGAAAAGCGGAATAAATTATGACAAGGATCTGATTCCGTGGATCAAAAATTTGCAAAATAGCAGTAAAAAATTTGCAATTTCGATACCGGATCAGCTGCTGGAAGAGCTAAAAAAGTCTAATATCAAGTATTTACTGCTGGCAAATTTAAGAACTGACCCATCCAAGAAGACAACGAGTATTATAGATACGCTTCAACGATTCGCATACTTTATACAATTGAAATATCCCAATATGTTTAAGCTGATCCATCAGATAGGGTCACAGGATGAGGAGCCTGCACAACTTCTTCAGATTATTTATTAAACGGATTTGGGAGGTTTTACAATTTCTTTTTAACTTCAACCTGCTGGTATCCTTCAATGATATCCCCTACTTTAATATCGTTAAAATTGGTAATATTCAATCCGCATTCATAACCACTGGAAACCTCTCTTACATCTTCTTTGAAACGCTTCAGAGAACCCAGTTCTCCGGAATGAACTACGATACCATCGCGAATGATCCGTACTTTAGTGTTGCGGTTAATTTTGCCTTCTTTAACAAAACATCCTGCGACTGAACCAACTTTAGTGATATTAAATACTTCGCGTACTTCAATGGTAGCCACAATTTCCTCCTTGATTTCCGGAGAAAGCATACCTTCCATAGCCGCTTTGATCTCTTCTATAGCATCATAAATAATAGAATATAACCGTACATCAATTTGCTCTTTCTCAGCTAATTTACGAGCATTCACAGAAGGACGCACCTGGAAACCGCATATAATTGCATTCGATGCTGCCGCTAACAGAATGTCGGATTCTGAAATCTGACCTACTGCTTTGTGGATGACATTAACCTGTATTTCAGGCGTTGAAAGCTTAATAAGCGAATCGGATAGTGCTTCTACAGATCCATCAAAATCACCTTTAACAATAATATTGAGTTCCTGGAAATTTCCAATAGCTATACGACGGCCAATTTCATCAAGTGTGATATGTTTCTTTGTACGGATGCCCTGTTCGCGAATTAATTGTCCGCGTTTAGTAGCTATGTCTTTGGCTTCTTTTCCGTCATTCATAACGTTAAAAGTATCACCAGCCTGTGGAGCTCCGTCAAGTCCGAGTATTAAAACCGGCGTAGCAGGCCCAACTTCGGTAACTTTAAGGTTACGTTCGTTATACATGGCTTTAACGTGTCCGAAATATGATCCGGCAAGAACCATATCGCCATGATGAAGGGTGCCTTGTTCAACCAAAATAGTGGCAATAAATCCTCTACCCTTGTCAAGAGACGATTCAATAACCGTACCCGCTGCGTTTTTATTGGGATTTGCCCTTAGGTCAAGCATTTCAGCTTCTAAAAGTACTTTTTCGAGCAACAGGTCAATATTTTTCCCTGATTTTGCTGAAATTTCCTGTGATTGATAATTACCACCCCAATCTTCCACAAGATAATTGAGGTTAGCCAAGGCTTCTTTTATTTTTTCAGGATTTGCATCCGGCTTATCGATCTTGTTAATAGCGAAAACTATACGTACACCGGCGGCGGATGCGTGATTAATGGCCTCTATGGTTTGAGGTTTCACGCCATCATCTGCGGCTACTACGATGATTGCTACGTCTGTAATTTTGGCTCCACGTGCACGCATCGCAGTAAATGCTTCATGACCGGGAGTATCAAGAAATGTAATCTGACGGCCACCTTCGAGCTTAACAGCGTAAGCTCCGATATGTTGTGTAATACCACCAGCCTCTCCGGCAACCACATTTGTATTTCGAATGTAATCGAGCAGTTTGGTTTTACCATGGTCAACGTGACCCATTACTGCAACAATTGGAGGACGTGGCATGAGATCTTCAGGTTTGTCCTCTTCTTCATCCTCTTTAATGGCTTCTTGTAAATCTATAGATACAAATTCGACTTTATAGTTAAATTCATCTGCTACCAGCGACATAGTTTCGGCATCGAGCCGTTGATTGATAGACACAAACAAACCCATATTCATACAAGTGGCAATAACCTCTGTAACAGGAACATTCATCATGGTAGCGAGTTCGTTAACAGATACAAACTCAGTTACCTGCAGAATATTTTTATTTCTTTCCTGCTGTTCTTGTTCTTCCTGCATGCGCTGGCTGATAATATCGCGCTTCTCACGGCGGTATTTAGAGGTTTTTGATTTCCCCTTGGATGTCAACCTGGCCAGTGTGTCCTTGATCTGTTTCTGAACATCAACCTCACTAACTTCCTGACGTAAAGGACGACGTTTCTTTTTAGTAAGATCTTTGCGGAAATGCTCGCTCGGCTTCTTATCCTTGGCATCAACAGGCTTAGCTTTATCTACTGTTACCTTATCTTTATCTTTTCTTATTCTTTTACGTTTTTTCCGGCTACGATCATGTTCATCTGACGAAGAAGCAACAGGTTTCTTATGTTCGTCGAGATTAATTTTACCCACTACCGTAGGTCCTGTGAGTTTTGCAACTTCTGCCCTGATAATTTTAGGCCTTGGTGTTTCCTGTTCTAATGTTTCTGATCCCTCCTTAGAAGTTTCTTCAGCTTCCATAACAACTTCGCTAGGTTTATTTTGTTGCTGACGCTCTTTGCGCTCTGCTTCTTTTTGTTTTTTAGTCTTTTTGGGAGGACGTGTGCGTTGATTGATTGAATCGAGATCAATCCTACCCACAACCCGGATATCAGTTTCAATCTCTCCCCTGGAAGTAAGGGCTTCTTCCACCTCAGGAATCTCTACTTCTTCTGCTGCTACTTTCTCAAGTACTTCAATTTCAGGTGTTTTTTCGACTTCCTTAACTTCTTTTATTTCTTCAACTTCCTTCGTTTTTCCTTGTCCTTTTTTCGGTTTTATTTCAGGTATTATTTCCTCTTCAACTTTTTCCTCAACAACTTCAGGTTCTTTTACTTCTTCTACAACCTCAACCTTTTCTGGTTTCGGTTTAACTTCTTCAATTACTGGTTTTGGTTCGGTCTTTTTTGTTTTAGGTTTGTCAAGATCAATCTTACCTACTATTTTTACCTCAGCTTCTTTAATATCTTTTCTGTTATCCACCATTAAAGGAGCTTTTTTACCGGTACTGGTATCTTTTATCAAAAGTTCATTTTCAACGTCTTCTTCATCAACAACTTCTGCTTCACGTTCGTTAATTGTAATCGTTTCTTTCTTTTCTCTGAAGCTGCGGAGATTAACTTTTTCCGATTCCTTTTTTGCATTGATATCCGAACTGTATTCTTTTAAAAGCAGGTCATAAAGTGCGGGCGCAACTTTCGTATTAGGGTTGGATTCAATTTCGTGACCCTTTTTCTTAAGAAAATCAACAATGGTAGTGATACCAACGTTGAATTCCCTTGCTAATTTACTGAGTCTTAGTTCCTTCTTATCTGTCATATGTTATATCCCTGTCTTTTTGATATTTCTGCAATTATTGAGATGCTAAATTAAGATAAATGAAGCATTTTACTCAAATTCGGTACGTAAAATTTTAATTACCTCACGAATTGTTTCTTCTTCGAGATCGGTACGTTTGAGAAGATCCTCTGCGCCAATTTCAAGTACACTCTTAGCTGTATCACAACCAATGGCTTTGAGTTCGTCGATAACCCAACCTTCTATTTCATCAACAAATTCATCGAGGTTAACGTCTTCATCATCATCTTCTTCTGCTTCACGATATACGTCTATTTCATATCCGGTAAGCTGGCTGGCAAGTTTAATATTTAAACCACCTTTCCCTATTGCTAATGACACTTCCGAAGGTTTCAGATATACTTCCGCCCTTTTGGAAGGTTCATTAATTTTAATGGACGATATTTTGGCAGGACTCAGGGCACGTGTAATAAACAACTGATTATTATTAGTGTAATTGATAACATCAATATTTTCATTACGTAATTCACGTACTATACCATGAATTCTTGAGCCCTTCATTCCAACACAAGCTCCAACCGGGTCAATGCGCTCGTCGTACGATTCAACGGCAACTTTTGCGCGTTCCCCGGGAACACGAACAATCTTTTTAATAGTAATAAGCCCGTCGAATATTTCAGGTACTTCAAGTTCAAACAAACGTTCGAGAAACACAGGCGAAGTGCGAGACAATATAATCAACGGATTATTGTTTTTCATTTCAACCCGAAGTACTACTGCTCTTACCGTATCACCTTTACGAAAATGATCTGATGGAATTTGCTCGGGTTTGGGTAATATAAGTTCGTTACCATCATCGTCAAGCACCAGTATTTCACGTTTCCAAACCTGGTAAACTTCACCGGTAACAACATCGCCAATACGGTCCTTATATTTACCATAAATATTACCTTTTTCAAGTTCCAGGATGCGGGAAGTCAGATTTTGACGAAGAGCAAGAATAGCCCTGCGACCAAAATCCAAAAGTTTAACTTCATCGGTAACATCCTCACCAACTTCGTAATCCTGATCAATCTTTTTTGCTTCGGTAATTGAAATCTGAACATTGGGATCTGTTATGAGGTCGTCCTCAACCACTTCGCGGTTACGCCAAATTTCAAAGTCACCTTTGTCAATATTTATAATAATGTCGAAATTTGTATCTGTTCCATACTTTTTTAACAACATGCTTCGAAATACATCTTCAAGAACACTCATCATGGTTGCACGATCGATGTTCTTTAACTCTTTAAATTCCGAGAATGTTTCAATTAAATTGAGATTTTCCATTGTTATACTTTTACTATTTTTTTAAAAGTTTATGACAATTCTTGTAGTTTTTACTTCATTCAATGTAAGACAAAGCTGTTCTTT
>CAYZNC010000248.1:0-10109 GCA_964478555.1 uncultured Bacteroidales bacterium
GGAACACACCAAGTTGATTTTGATGGAAGTTTATTCCCAGGTGGAATTTATTTTTGCCAATTAAAGGTTGGAAATTTTTCAACAGTGCGAAAGCTGATTATTATTAAATAAACCCTTAACCTAAAAAATATTTAACAATGAAAACGAATCGTTTATTTTTATTCCTGATCTTAACCCTTATTGCTGGAACGATTTCAGCACAACGCAAAATCAACGGAAATACAGAGTTACCTGATAGGGTGATTAATGTAGATTTTAAAAACGAAAAAGGCCCTTTTAATACGATGTTCAAAGAGTGTGTAGGTGCCGGACGGGCCAATGAAGGGCTTAGGGCAGATTGGCAGCAGCAATTGGCTTATGTTAAAAAAGAATGCGATTTCAAATATATCCGAATGCACGGGCTTTTAACAGACGACATGGGTGTTTATAAAGAAGATAAAAATGGGAAGCCTGAGTACAATTATATGTATGTAGACGTTTTATTCGACTTTTTGCAGAGCATAGGTATGAAACCCTTTATAGAATTGGGTTTTATGCCAACAGCTTTGGCAAGTGGTGATAAAACAATATTCTGGTGGAAAGGCAATGTAACTCCACCAAAGGATTATGAAAAATGGGGAGCCTTAATACGCAATCTAACAGAGCATTTCACTGAACGTTATGGTGCCAGTGAAGTAAAAACCTGGTATTTCGAAGTGTGGAACGAACCCAACCTTTCACCCGGTTTCTGGTCCAGTACACAGGAAGAATATTTTAAATTATATAAATATAGCGTAAATGCAATAAAAAGTGTCAATCCGGCTTATCGTGTAGGCGGTCCGGGAACTGCAGGCGCTGCATGGGAGCCTGAAATGATTGATTTTTGTACTAAAAATAAATTACCTCTTGATTTTATAAGCACTCATTCATACGGTGTAAAACAAGGTTATCTTGATGAATATGGCAATGCTGGCACCATACTTGACAAGAACCCAATGAGCGTAAGCGGAGACGTGTTACAATCCCGAAAGGAAATTTCTAATTCTTCAAAACCAAATTTGGCATTACACTATACCGAATGGAGCGCATCTTATACTCCATCCGATCCAATTCACGATAGCTACCACGAGGCGGCTTATATATTGTATAAACTTAAACAAGTTGGTAATGCGGCCAATTCAATGTCTTATTGGGTTTTTACGGATATTTTTGAAGAAGCCGGCCCTCGTTTTAAGCCTTTTCATGGAGGTTTTGGATTGTTGACAATCCAGGGAATTAACAAACCTGCATTTTATTCTTACAAATTTTTGAACAAGCTTGGAAATACAGAATTAGAAAATAATGATTCCACTTCCTGGGCCTGCAAGGACTCAAAAGGGAATATTCAAGTACTTGCCTGGGATTTTACAAATACCCATCCGGGCGATTCGGTTAACAATCAGGTTTATTATATCCGCGACTTGCCTTCAAAATCAAAAGGGAAGCTTAAAATTAACATTTCGAAAGTGCCTGAAGGTACTTATTCGCTAGAAGTTTATAAAGTAGGCTATCAGAGCAACGATGCTTACTCTACCTATCTCTCTATGGGGAAGCCTTCGCAACTTACCAAATTACAGGTAGATCAAATAAAGAAAAAAAATGACGGATCGCCTATTTCAAAAGAGATCGTTAACGTAAAGGGCGGAGCTTCTGTATTAAAAGAACTTGAAATTCGGGAAAATGATGTCTACTTTTTAAATCTGACCAGGCTTTAAGGAAAATTTCAGCACGCCAGCATCAAACTTACAAAATTTCCTCATCATCCTTATAAAAGAAATGATACTCCAAATAGGAATAAGAGGGAACTGCATCGAGGCTGATCCAGCATTTTAGCTTCCTGCACCACCTTAGGCGCTTTGAGTAAAACCCTTTTTTGAGATAAGACGCTATGTATGGGTGAACCTTCATGGTTATATATCGTAGGGCATTATTAGTGACCAGGAACGAAATATTGTTGAAAAGTTCCTCCTCAAAAACAATGCTGGGTGATATTTCTCCGGTTCCTCTACAGGTTGGACATTTATCGAGTGTTTCAACAGTCAATTCAGGGCGAACCCGTTGTCGTGTAATCTGCATCAACCCAAATTTACTTAATGGCAATATATTGTGTTTTGCACGGTCGTTTACCATGGCCTCTTTTATTTTTTCATACACAAGCTGCCTGTGTTCCTGAGTGTGCATATCAATAAAGTCAACCACAATAATTCCGCCCATATCACGAAGCCTAAGTTGCCGGGCAATTTCAACTGCAGCTGCAATATTTACGTCTACGGCATTGCTTTCCTGATCTGCACTGGTTTTTGACCGGTTACCACTGTTTACATCAACAACATGCAATGCTTCTGTATGTTCTACAATGAGATAAGCCCCGCTTTTGAATGAAACCGTTTTGCCGAATAATGTCTTAATTTGTTTATCAATCCCTAACTTTTCGAAAATAGGGGTGTTCCCGTTATAATATTTTACTATTTTTTCCTTTTCGGGAGCAATGGTACTGATATAATCCTTGATTTCATTGCAAAGGTTTTCATCATTAACAGTTACACTGTTGAACGAGCCATTCAGAATATCGCGCAATATAGCGGAGGTTCTGTTCAGTTCACTGATAATTAATTTGGGGGGAAGAACACCTCTGAGATTTTCAAAAGCCGATTCCCATTTTCTCACTAAACCACGAAGCTCTTCATCCAGTACAGCCACCTTTTTGCCTTCTGCAACGGTACGGACTATAACACCGTAGTCTTTAGGTTTTATACTTTGTATCAGCTTTTTAAGCCTTACCTTTTCTTCCGCAGAAGTAATCTTTTGCGATACGGATACTTTTTCGGAGAAAGGGATTAGAACAAGATGCCTTCCGGCAATAGAAATTTCAGAGCCCAATCGCGGGCCCTTTGTAGATATAGGTTCTTTGGCTATCTGAACCATCACTGTCTGGCCAGACGACAATACATCGGAAATTCTTCCGTTCTTGTCAATGTCAGGCTCATTCTTAAACTTTGCTAATGGAATTATTTTAGCCTTTTTGCTTAAAGCAGATTTTAAGTATTTATTTAATGATTGTACCTGCGGACCAAGATCAAGATAATGCAAGAACGCATCTTTCTCATACCCAACATCAACAAATGCAGCGTTTAAGCCGGGCATAATTTTCTTAACTTTTCCCAAATAAATATCACCAACCGAAAACTGAAGATTGCTTTTTTCCTTGTTTAACTCTACTAATTGTTTGTTTTCGAGTAAGGCTATAACAATTTCAGAAGCAGTTACATCAATAACTAGTTCGTTACTCACAACTCCTTCATTTTTCTGGAACCATTAATAAGAGGCACAAAACGTAAGAAACCTAAAGATCCGGAGAACTTTAGGTTTTTCTTACAAAATCATTAAACAGCTAGAAACACTACTTTCTTTTCTTATGTCTGTTTTTCCTCAAACGTTTTTTACGTTTGTGAGTTGCCATCTTATGTCTTTTTCTCTTCTTACCACTTGGCATACAAAAGTCCTCTTATTTTACGTTGGTTTTTACCTTACCTACGAAGGATTTTGCTGGTTTGAACGCCGGAATAAAATGTTCCGGAATAATAATGGTAGTATTCTTGGAAATATTCCGTGCTGTTTTTTTAGCGCGTTTTTTCACAATAAAGCTACCAAAACCTCTGAGATACACATTTTTGTCTTTTACTAGTGCATCTTTTACACTTTCCATGAAAGCCTCAACTGTTTTCTGAACAGTAATTTTTTCAATTCCCGTCGATTTGGAAATTTCATTTACAATGTCTGCCTTTGTCATTTTAAAAAGCTTTAATTATCAATAGTTTAAATAATTTTAATTTCTGAATTGCAAATATAATTGATTTCTGTTAATAATTGAAATACAATACTAATAATTTTACAATTCATTTAAAAATTTGTTCTGCAAACATATAAAAAATGTTGATAAGTAGTATACTCACCGATTGGTACTTAGAAAAAAAACGTGATTTGCCATGGCGAAATACGAGAAACCCTTATTATATCTGGGTTTCAGAAGTCATTCTGCAACAGACAAGAGTGGCTCAGGGTCTTAGTTATTATCATCGATTTATTACCAGATTCCCAGATGTTCAATCATTGGCAACTGCCGAAATTGATGATGTACTCAAGGTTTGGCAGGGTTTGGGCTATTATTCCAGAGCTAGAAACCTTCATGAAGGAGCAAAATATGTTGTAAAACAATTTAATGGGGTTTTACCTGCTCATTATGAGTCACTATTAAAAATAAAAGGTGTTGGAGAATACACTGCCGCTGCCATTGGCTCAATTGTGTTTAATATTCCGGTTCCGGTTGTCGATGGAAATGTAAATCGCGTAATTGCACGTGTTTTTGGAGTTCACGATCCCGTAAATTCTTCCCCCGGAATAAAACGTATCAAAGAAATTGCGCTAAAGATCCTCAATCCTGAGAATCCCGCCTTGCATAACCAGGCAATGATGGAATTTGGCGCGCTCCAATGTGTGGTTCACAACCCTGCCTGCGATATTTGTCCGCTGAAAAACGAATGCTATGCCTTGGCCCATCAGGAGGTAGATCGTTTACCGCTGAAAATTAAACACACCAAAATAAGGGATCGCTACTTTAACTACCTTGTTATTTTATACCATAATAATATAGTAATTACTCAGCGTTCAGGTAAAGATATTTGGCAGGGTTTGTATGATTTTCCTTTGATTGAAACCGCGCAGCTTGTATCTAAAGGAATTTTGATGTGTTCTCCACAATGGAAATCTATTTTCGGAAACACACCCTGTAAAGTGTTGAACATTTCTCATACATACGTTCATCAATTGACGCACCAGAAAATACATGCCCGTTTTCTTATGATTAAAGTGGATGATCTGCCTGAAATATTAATGAACAGCACTACATTGGTGATTGACATGAAAACTATCCGACAATATCCTGTTTCGAAAATGGTTGACAACTTTCTTTCAACACTTGATTTATAGAATTTCATCAATTTTAACTATTTTTACTGTACTTTTTAAAAAAAAATCATGATCAATAGAGTAATATTAGTAGGACGCGTTGGAAAAGACCCAGAGGTGCGTCACCTCGATAATAATGCAAGTGTAGCTCGTTTTACCCTGGCAACCAGCGAGTCGTATAAAAATAAAAATGGCGAAAAAGTGACTAATACCGAATGGCACAATATTGTTGTTTGGCGTGGACTTGCTGATATCGCCGGACGATTTGTAAAAAAAGGAACACTGCTTTATGTTGAAGGTAAAATTCGTACCCGGTCGTGGGACGATAAAGACGGTAATAAGCGCTACACTACTGAAATAGAAGCAGACAACTTTCAAATGTTAAGTCCTAAAAGTGATGACGGCGGTCAGCATGCAGTAGGAGGTGGGTCCAACCAGGCTAATACCCAAACTGGTAACGAATTCGCGCCTGATGTTGACTTCTCTGCAGGACCAGAAGCTGCGGATGATTTACCATTTTAATTGTGTAATGAAAAATTTGAAAACACAAGGTCCATTTGTCCGTTTATCAACGTTTTTGAAATAATGTTCCAACCAGTAAGTCCCGAAATTATTACGGGAATGTTAATTGTATTGCTGCTAATCATGGGTTCTGCACTGGTTAGTGGATCTTATGTGGCTTTTTTTAAAATATTGCCCGAAGATCTTTCCAAGATGGAATACAAACGAACAACGAAGGTAAACACCTTACTTAAATTGTTGGCCAATCCCGAAAAACTGATTGCATCCCTGCTGGTTTCAAATACCATCATTAAGATTCTGATTATAATCTTATTAACGGTAATCATCCATGCCATTGTAAGACCGCTACCATTCTTAAGCACCATAGCAATAGCTTTGATGGTGAGTCTTTTCTTTCTTTTTTTGGGAGACATAAGTGCAAAGCTATATGCCAACAAATATCCCAAAAAATATGTGTTAAAGGTTACCTATCTTATCAACTTTCTTCAAAAAATATTTACGCCTGTAACTGTTTTTGTATACGTCACAGTAAGCGTGTTGCGTAAAATATTTTTTAAGAAATCACATCTCTCGGTAAACACGCTTACCAATGCCATGGAAATAGGGTCTGAATCCAATAAGGAAGAAGAGGTTATGCTAAAGGGAATTGTAAAATTCGGAGGCATATATGTGAGAGAAATATTAAAGCCCCGTATTGATGTAGTAGCCCTGGATTTGAATATGTCACTGAAACAAGTACTTGCCATCGTGGTCGAATCAGGATATTCTCGTTTACCCGTTTATCAGGAAAATTTTGACAACATTAAGGGAATATTATATGTTAAAGACCTGCTTCCTTTTATTAACGAGCGGGAAAATTTCAGATGGCAAAAGCTTATTCGTCCCCCCTATTTTGTGCCTGAAACCAAGAAGGTTAAAGAGTTGTTAACAGACTTTCAGGCAAGTAAAATTCATATGGCAGTGATTGTGGATGAATATGGTGGCACCATCGGAATTGTAACATTGGAGGATATTCTCGAAGAAATTATTGGAGAAATAACTGATGAATCCGATGAGGAAGATAAAAGCTATACCAAAATCAATGACTATACCTATATTTTTGATGGGAAGACAATGTTAAACGATTTTTATAAGATCATTGAAAAAGAAAGTGATATTTTTGATGACGTTAAGGGAGACGCTGATACCCTTGCTGGCTTGATTCTTGAACTTAAAGGAGCCATTCCCGAAAGAAACGAGCAAATTCAATATAAACAGTTTACTTTCAAAATTGAGGAAGTCGATTTCAGAAGGATCAAGCAAATCAGAGTAACTATTAAAAAGGAGACCGATTAATTATTTGAATTTAATTACATGGGAAAGCAGCTATTAATATTGTTTTGTATACTGGGTTTATGCAGTTGTCGGCATAATGAGATACCCAAGCCAAGAGGTTACTATCGGATTGATTTTCCGGAAAAAAAATACAGGTTTTTCGATAGTGTTTGTCCTTTTACTTTTGAATACCCTGCCTATGGCAAAATTGTAAAGGATACCGATAGAAATGCTGAACCTTGCTGGATGAACGTCGAATTTCCGAAATATAAAAGTAAAATTCATTTGAGTTATAAGTCCGTCAATAAGAACGTTTCAAAATTTATAGAAGATGCGCACACGCTCGCTTACAAGCATTCAATCAAGGCTGATGCTATAGATGAAGATCTTATAACTGATGATAAACGGAAAGTTTATGGATTGGTGTATGAAATCAGAGGTAATGCGGCTTCGTCGGTACAGTTCTACGTAACTGACAGCTTGAAAAATTTTCTCAGAGGTTCACTTTATTTTGAAGTTCAACCTAATAAAGATTCTCTTTCGCCGGCTATCGACTTTTTTCGAAAAGATATTTTACATTTGATTGAAACATTAAAATGGAAAAACTAAAATCTTTAAGCGATGTAGCTTGCAAACTTGTCGTACTACCAGGCGTGTCTTATCTATGGATATTGTGTGGTAATTAATTTCAATAATAATGGGTATTCTGGTTAAAAAGCATATTGATGATGACTGCCTGATGGGCCTTTGGCAAATTGAAGAAAATTTCGAAACATTATATAAAAAGGTTTTTCTTGATGTCGACGAAAAAGTGACCTTGTTTGATTTTAAAAATGAGGCACGACAAATTGAATGGTTAAGCGTTAGAGCTTTATTGAA
Source organism: uncultured Bacteroidales bacterium (assembly GCA_964478555.1). Taxonomy (GTDB): domain Bacteria; phylum Bacteroidota; class Bacteroidia; order Bacteroidales; family JAAUTT01; genus JAAUTT01. The sequence goes on from CAYZNC010000248.1 coordinate 7,699, forward strand.
TGAGCTTTTGCAACGAAATTCAAAAATAATTTATAATGAAGAACATAAGCCTTTTTTGTTCGACAATTCTTTTAACATCAGCATTTCTCATTCATACAAACTCACTTCTATTCTTTTAAGCAAGCAGAAACGGGTTGGTATCGATCTGGAATACATGTCGCACAGAATAAACAGAATATCTCATAAATTCATAAACGAGGAGGAATATATTTCTTCTAATAAAGCGGTTGAACATTTGCATATGTACATTCACTGGTGTGCCAAAGAAGCAATTTATAAGATTTGTGATAAAAAAAATATAAATTTCAAGGACAACCTGACGATAAAACCTTTTGAAATTGAGCTTGCAGGACAAATAACCGGCATTCATCACGATGAAGACATAAATGATGAATTTACGCTTAAATATGAGGTTCGGGATAACTATGTAATCGTTTTCTGCTGTCAATAACGCAAAACTCATGGTATGCTGTACGATTTAATTCTTGAAAAACACAATAAAGAGAAGTTAATGGTACTTCTCATCGATCCGGATAAGCACGACGACGATTCGCTGAAGCGTACAGTGGACATCGCAAACCGGGCGGGCATCAATTTTTTTCTGATAGGAGGTAGTATTATCTCGAAATCCATTAACGAAAAAATTGTTACTATTAAGCAAAATTCTCAACTTCCAGTGTTCCTGTTTCCCGGAAATTTGCTGCAGCTTTGCGATCAGGCCGATGGTATTTTATTTCTCTCTTTAATTTCAGGTCGTAATCCCGAATTTCTAATTGGGAATCATGTATTGGCAGCTCCTTTTTTGAAGAACAGTAAAATGGAAGTAATTCCAACCAGTTATATATTAATAGATACCGGTCAACCCACCGCTGTGGAATATATGAGCAATACGTCTCCAATCCCTGCCAATAAACCTGAGATAGCGGTAGCAACTGCGCTGGCGGGTGAAATGCTTGGTCATAAACTTGTTTATTTGGAAGGCGGAAGCGGAGCGGGACATACTGTTAATATCAAACTCATTCATGAGGTTAAACGTAACATCTCGATTCCCTTAATCGTTGGCGGCGGTGTAAGAACAACGAAACAAGCCCATGAAATATTTGATGCCGGAGCTGATATTATTGTGATAGGGAATGTAGCCGAAGAAAATCCACTGGTAATGTTCAACCTTATTTCAAGTGCAGACCCAAAAACGAAACTAATTTTTAATAAATCATGAAGGCCGGGAGATTAATATTTATCCTGTTTTTCATATCCTTCTTAAAGATTTCTTTAAAAACGGCCAGTGCCTTTTAATCTAACGGATTGGGCATAACCCGCATCAGATTGATATCGGATCTAATAATTTTACTTGGGTAATACCGGTATCCGAATAATGCCTTATGGTTCGGGTTTTATTGCCCGCAATATCTTTTTTGACAATTCGCAAATCATTATCCTGCAGAATTTTTACAGCACTTTCAGCATTTTCGAGACCGATATCCTGCAAATTTTTAATTATTTTGCCACCACCGTATATGCTGGCTACTATTTCATTCCTGTGAATACCTAATGATAAGAGTTCATCAATCATATAATTAATAGCACGACCTAAATACCGGTAGTCGTTTTTCAATATTTCTGTTTTTGAATTGAATTCCGATTCTTGTTTAACTTTAGTACTAAATTCTTTTTCAACCAATTGTGCATGACAAATGGCGCTTGCTTTTTTTCGGAGACTGAAGAGAATAACGGAAACACACGAACCCAGTACAGTCCAGATATATGTAGGTTCAGTTGCTATAATTACTTCACCAATCGATAAAAACTTTTTTACATAATCTTCATTAACTTCTGAATCTTTCATTAACAGGTTGTTGTACATAGGCATAATTTTTTTAGAATTGCTGAGATTTTCAATAACTTATTTAACGTTTATGATAACGGTAAATAGTTTACAAAATTACCTTAACTTTTTAATGAATTTTCTTTTTTTTTGATGATTCATATCAATAAGTGCTATGATATAAATCATTAGAAGTGAAAATGGAGGTGGAGAGAAATTTAAAAATGTAAAATTCAAGATTGACCTATTTGCCGTGGTCACACCCTCAGGGTTTTCAAAAACCTGAGGGTCTTCTCGAAGCCATTTAACCTTTACTGCCCTACCAACCCCAGAATTGGTTTTCCCATAGTTGCATTGGGGCTGGTAATATTTAGAAAATAACTAATGGAAGGTGCGATATCAATCATATTTACGGGATCAAAAATATCAGCGCGCCTTACTTTCCAACCATACCATATCAGCGGTACGTGTGTATCGTATGAGTAAGAGGAGTTATGGGTAGCAGTTGTTCCACTTTTTTCAACCCAACCCGGATCAAGATTGATCAGCACATCTCCGGAGCGTTTTTGGCTAAAGCTTTTTTGCA
>CAYZNC010000249.1:0-10085 GCA_964478555.1 uncultured Bacteroidales bacterium
ATCTAATAGCGATGGAAATACCTATCAATATGCAAATTATATAAATCTGTCATTCGTACCGAAGCGAGGATCACGTAAAAATATCCTTTCTTTTATAAATTTGATAGGCAAGTGTTGTTAATACCACCGATCCGCCTACAAAATAAAGTAAATGCCAGAAATCGATTCCGTAACCAGGACTTAACACATTTACATTAACGTATTTGAAAGGACTTACATAACCGAATTTTTCACCACTCGGCGTAATTCTCGAGATGGTTAGAACAAAATAAAGGATCAGCACAATACCTATAGAAAAGGTAGTGATAGGTTTCGGCCTTTTTACCAAGGTGGAGATAAAAAGCCCGATAGAACCAAATAAAAAGTTTAATAAAAAAGTGGAAAAGGATAAAATTAGGTAAGGTTTTATATTGATGTTACCTGTTTTAACCAGCAGGATAGCTATAAAACCCACACAGGCTCCTATAACATTAAATAAGGTTATATTCACGGCCATTAGTGACCATTTCGTGAAAAAAACTTCACCACGGGTAAGTGGTTTGGTTAATAAAAAATCAGCTGTTTTTTGGTGTTCTTCTTTTAATAAAATGTTTGAGGCAAGCACAATGGAAAAAATACTACCCAACAGCATCATATAAAGGGTATTATTGGCGGCATAAAAACCCAGGGCGGAAAACAGATCACTTATATTAGAAATTCCCCGGAATTTTAAAACCCCGCTTGGTACCATACCCATCATCGGCAAGATTTGCTTTTGATTTTCAATAAATGTACTGAAAAACGACATTGTAAAGAATATCAAAAAACAAATAACAATAGTCCAAATAATAAGGCTAAGGGCGTTTCTTTTTACTTCCTTCAAAAATAGATTTTTATTCATTCTATTTGGTATTTCTATTTGGTAAATGATAACTTTTCATTTGTAGTAATGCAAAAATATTTCTTCCAGTGTCGGTTCTTCAATAACCAGGTTTTCAATTTTCCTGGTCGATAAGCATTTGATAAGTTCGCTTGTATTTCCTGAATACATGAATTCAATAGCATTTCCAGTGTTTGAAGTAATTGATTCTATTCCGTTAAGACCAAGATTCTCAACAAGTATTTTTTCTGGGAAATCGATACCTACTTTTTTTAACTGTTTTTTTCGTAAGGTGTCAATGTCTTCCACTTTAATGATTTTACCGTCTTTAATGATGGCAACCTTTTTGCATATGGTTTGAACTTCACTTAATACGTGCGACGAGAAGAAAATAGTGGTGCCATTTTTATTTTCATTTCGTAACAATTCAAAAAACTTAGACTGCATTAAAGGGTCGAGTCCGGTTGTGGGCTCGTCGAGTATGAGTAATTTGGGACTATGAACCAGGCTTTGAATGATGGTGACTTTTTTCTTATTCCCCATGGAAAGCTCGGCCATTTTTCTTCTTACATCCAGTTCAAACCAGTCAGTCAGCTCCCGTATCCGCTGCTCTCCATTGGTAACAGTATAAAATTTAATACAGTACGTCAAAAATTCGCGAACATTCATTTTGTCATACAAATTTGCATCGGAAGGTATGTACCCGATCTGGCTTTTGATTTTTTTCGATTCCTTTACTACATCCAATCCAAATATTTTAGCGTTTCCTCCGGTTGGAAATATCAGGTTTAACAGAATGCGTATGGTAGTTGATTTGCCGGCTCCGTTTGGACCGATAAAACCGAATACATCTCCTTCACTTACCTCAAGATTAATATCTTCAATACCCCTGGCTTTGCCATAATACTTGGAGAGATTGCTGATTTCAATGATATTTGATCCCATTTTTTAATTTTTGTTGCATGGAAATTTATAAGTTCTTAAACAAAGATGGTGAAAAAGTTGTGAATTAAATTCCAAAAAGTTATGGAATTTGACTTCTTCCTGCATCACTATAAAACACCTGATTGAGTTTGAAATTGTAAAGTTTAGGAGACTGTCCGGGCCCTCTTTGAACTTTCCATTTGATTGCATCTCTTTATGCAATAATTTGTTTATTTTTAACTAAATAATTTAGTACGATGATTAAAAAATTTTATCCTTATGTAACGTTGATAACCATATTATGTTTATCATTTCACCCTAAATCCAATGCAAATATGACAACAGATAAAAAGGACAAACCCGAATCCACGATTACTGCGGTTACGGTGTTTCTCGACAGAGCCATGGTAACCAGAACTATTTCCAAAAGATTAAACAAAGGTGAACATGTGTTTATTTTCGATAATCTGCCTGAAGCCATCGAGGAAAATAGCATACAGGCCAATGGTGAAGGAAGTGCGGTATTAAAAGATGTAAAGTTCAAAAAAGAATATTACGCAACTATTACAGACGACGAGAAGAGAGGCCTTAACGAAAAAATCATCGTTTTGCAGGATTCATTGGTAGATGCTAATGATCATATTGCCAACGCCACCAAGGAACAAAAAATGGTGGAAGTTATGTTAGATAAAATGATGACCAGTATTGCTGTTGTTCCCAGTAATGAAAAGGAACATACCGAGGTCAATCCCGACAAATGGACAAAAATGATCACCTATTATCGTAAAAAGCTCGACGATCTTAACAAAGAAATTCGCACTACGGAAAGGAAAATCAGAAACTATAATGACGAAATCAGAATGGTGCAGGCGAAGATAAACAGCCTTGGAGGTTATCAGGAAAAAGCCAAAAATATTGTTGAGGTGTTAATCGATGTAACCAAGGATGAATCCGATGTCCTGGTCAACCTCGTTTATATGGTGCATGGTCCGGGTTGGTACCCCGTTTATGATTTGCGGGTTTTTAGCGATACAAAAAAGATGAGCATCACTTACCAGGCTATGATCCAGCAAAATACTACCGAAGACTGGAATAATGTAAAAATTAAACTTTCTACAGCCCGTGCTAACATGAGTGGTCAGCAGCCTTCGCTTAGTCCATGGTACCTGAATTTTTATGAATATGCGAGGGATGATGCTTCTGAAGATAAAAAGATGCGTAAGGCTTCCATGTCGCAGATGCACAATGCGATGCCATCGGCTGGAGCAGTAAGTCAAGACAGAGGGGAAGCAGAAGCTCCGGCGCCAATTATCGCCATGGAGCAAGCCACTGTGGAGGCGGGTGCAACGGCGGCTGTATTTGTGGTGCCCGGGAAAAATACCATTCGTAGCGACAATCAGCAACACAAGGTTACCATGATGATGAATGAATTTGATGCTGTTTTCAGATACTCAACCGTGCCAAAGCTGATGCAATATGCTTATTTAAAGGCCAAGGTGAAAAATACCACCGATTTTCCGCTGCTGCCAGGAACCACCAATGTTTTTCTCGACAATAATTTTGTTAGTACATCGAAATTGGATCTTGTAAATACGGATCAGGAATTCTGGACATTCCTCGGTATCGATGAGGGTATAGAGATTAAATACAAGACCATGAAACAATATCAGAAGGATGAAGGTGTAATCAACAAGAAAAATAAATATGTGTATGATTACCTCATTGAGATAACCAACCATAAGAAAACGGAAGAAGAAATTGTTGTTTGGGATCAGATACCCATCGCCAGCAATCCTGATATTAAGGTTAGTTTAACCGAGCCCGATCTCCAGGCGAATAAGGATTCCGTTAAAATGGACGATGCTAATTATATCGAATGGTTTTATAAAATTAAACCCCAGGAAAAGATCAAGATACCATTCAAGTTCACGGTTGAAAGTCCCAAAAACAAAAATTTAAGCGGATTGTAAAGTTCAGACCTATCAAACCTGACAGGTTAAAATTGGCATTATCGGAGCGAGATTGTCCCAAAAGTAGAATTACTTGTTTCACGCAAAGCACGCAAAGAATGCGCTAAGATCGCAAAGAGTTAAAGTACTGGAAGTTAACTCTGCGGTCTTTGCTAGAAAGTTGACTTTTGAGACACCCTCTTTTAAATCGTTACTCCTAATCTGGCAGGGGTATTAAATTTTCCCCTAACTCCCGCAATTTTCCTCTCGTCTTAACGTTATATGTAATTGCTTAGTAATAAATTATGTAATAAAATAGTTTGATTCCTTTGAATTATTTTGTACCTTCAAACACTTTCGCCTATAAATTCTAACTTTTAAACCTATGACGAATAACATGAAAAACGGCAGCGAATCCGCTAATCAGGAATCCGCAGTTTACCAAGTTGAAAGAGTTAACCTGTATAACTTTGGGTACGAAAAATCCGGAAATGTTAAAGGGGACCCCGAAATCTATAATTCCTATCTAACCCGCATTGCTAATGGCGATCTGGTTGAGGAAAACTATAAAGGTATTTCTGACGATGAGAAAAAAGACCGCCGCGATCAAATCCGTGTGCTCGAAAAAAAGCAGGAGGAGATCGATACGGCTAATGCAAAAGTAGAGACCGACATCCGTGATAAAGAAAAGAAAATTGATGAACTACGGGAGGAACTTTTAAAAGTGCGCGAAGTTCAGAACAACGATCATGAAAAACTAAAACGGGAAACTTTTAGTCCTTTGAAGTTCAGCATTAATCTCGTTCTGTTAGTAATGCTCTCCGGATATTTGTTCTTTTTTTATGTTTCGGCAGCTTACAAAGCTTTGTATGTGGATTTTGAAAAAATAGCCAACAATATTGCGCAAGGCATCGGAACAGGTAGTATTATGCCACAACCCCGCGAGCTTTCGGAAGCCATGCAATACAACTTTTTATTATTCCTGGTACCCTTTGTGTTTTTTGCTTTTGGATGGGCTTTTCACGTGTTGCTTGAGATGAAAGAAAAAATCAAAGCATTGTTTATAGGTTTACTGATAGCGGTTACGTTTACAGTCGATGTGTTATTAGCGTTAATCATCAATGGCAATACCGAACATGCCAAGGATTTGATGGGTCTTACCACCACAAACTGGAGTTCCAGTCCTACATTTTATATTATTTTGTTTCTGGGATTTCTCGTATATATCATCTGGAGCTTGCTGCTAGTCTCATTGTTACATGAATGGGATAAGCTCAAGGTGGTGGCAAACATCAAAAAAATTCTCAGACATTTAAAAGCGGATATCAAAATATTGCAAGCCAAGTTAATTCCCACGGATGATTTAAAAGATCAGATAGCCGAATACCGTGAGGATGTGAGTACCGTGATGGTTGGTAATTTGAAAAAATACATCGAACAATTTTCTTCCGGTTGGATGTCCTACTTATCTCCCGATAACATGAAAGTAGTAAAGGAACGCTGCCTCAATATAAAGAAGGACTTCGAGGAAAAACTCGGGGTAAAGCCGGGTATTGTAAAAGTAGTAAGTAAGAGGGGGTAAGGACTCATCTGGCTTCATCCCCCGGCCTCCGCCAAAAGTCGGACAAGCCTTCTCCTGAAGTGAGAAGGGGGGAGCCCTTTTTAGAGTGAATGGGCCGAAGCTTAAGGTTCGTGATTTCATCTATTTTTTATTAAAACATAGTCTCATGAATAAATCTAAGGTTGCCCTGTTTTTAAGTGTGATAGTTCTGGTTTTTGTTTCCTGCAAAACCCCGCCAGCTGAAAAAAATGTGATTAGAGAAAAACATAACTATATTGTTCTGCTGGATCTATCTGATCGTATTATCGTTCAGGAAAATCAAATTGCCCGCGATAAGGAAATGATCGAATATATTTACAGCCTTTTTGAAGCCAAAGTAAAAAAAGATCTTTATCTGAAATCGCGCGATGAAATAAAAGTAGTCATAGCTCCGCAAAGAGGATCGAAACTGAGAACAGAAAAATTCGAAGATCGCCTTTATGTGAATATGAAAAATATCGATATGGTGAAACGTAGAAAAATGGAAGCTGCCAGGCGCACTGCTTTCTATGGAAATATCGATACGCTGTATAAAAGAGCGAAATTCAGCAACAAGCCTTCAGATTATTATGGAGCCGACATTTGGAAATATTTTTATGAGGATTTGAAACAGGATTATTCCAATGATACCCTAACCAAAAACTTTCTGATTATACTAACGGATGGCTATCCTGTTGTGGGGCAGAACCGTGAAAAACTACAGCCGCTTAAGAGCAAATACCCGAATCTGCATATTATCATTGTAGAAGCAGCTCCGTGGGATAAGGACAAAGAATGGGACCATATCACAAACCTATGGAGCGACTGGTTTAAAGAAATCGGAATATCCGATTCAAATTACACGCTTATCAAACGCTCGGCCATTTCGAAGGAGAAGGAGCAGATAGAGGATATTGTGGGGATGTAAGATCAAAGTTTATTAACTTAAATCGTGGAATAATTGAGGAGCTTAATTTTATTTATGCGTCTGATACTGGAATTTAGTCCATACATATTTATTCCTTTATTTGTAGCCTTATTTTTTAAAAAATTAAGAATCACTCAAATAAGTTGGACTTACACGGCAACTACATTATTAGTTATTTTTTATCCTTTTCTCTTTTTTGGGATTAACGATTTGCTAAATCCTCCTCCACCAGGATTTCGATGTGGAATGCCGGAAGCGGGTTTCTTTGTAGGTAGCCTCATAATTTTGTGGCCCATTTCCCTGATAATACAATTAGTTTTCAATAGGATCTTCTTGTCTTATAAAAAAAGTGCCGATGACTTTGATAAAGGCATTCTAAAAGAACAAGAAACTAATTAATTACAAAATATTTTACTACGGAGCAGTGGTAAGAAATACAATCATTTGATATCCACGAACTGCCTAGGAATGAATATTTCGGGCAGAAATATTGTATCTTTGATATTTTAATGACAAATCGATGGACCAAAATCAGATACAAGATAAAATAAAAACGATTATTCATACAAAAGATCCCGATGCCACAGCCTATTTATTTGGATCTCGAGCAAGGGGAGATTATCGGCCTGATTCTGATTGGGATATTCTGATACTTGTTGATGCTAATCAGGTTACGGACGAAATAGAGAATAAGTTCAGAGACGATCTTTATGACATTGAGTTGGAGACAGGACAAATTATTTCAACTTTTATTTATCCCAAAGATTATTGGAAAAGCACCTTAGTTTATTCACCGTTGTATAAAAATGTGAGTAGGGAGGGCATAGCATTATGACTATTAATAGTCAGGATGATTATGTAAAATACCGGTTTCAACGGGCTAAGGAATCATTTGATGAGGCATTGATAATGGCGGACAATGAAAGATGGAATGCTGTTGTTAACAGATTATATTATTCATGTTATTATGCGGTAATAGCTCTTTTGCTTAAGAATAATTTGGAAACGCAATCTCATGACGGAGCAAGAACTTTATTTGGCTTCCATTTTATAAAAACAGGAGTAATTGATAAACAATATGGTAAATTCTTCACCAAATTGTTTGATTACCGACAAAAGGGAGATTATGGAGACTTATTTGATTACGACGAAAAAATTACTATGCCATTGATCAAGCAGGCAAAGGAATTTATTGATGAAATTGGAAAACATCTTTTGTAATGGTTGCTCCCCGCCAGACAATCATAAAACAAAATGATACTTATTTGGTTATAGAAATATTGAAGCCCGCTAATTAGGACAAGTTAATCCTTCATTTAAAAACAAACACAAATGATTAAAAATTTTTTGTTGATCCTTCTATTTGTTTCTTGTGGCCAAACCATGTATTGTCAGTATAAAAACATTGGCTATTGGATTGGCTCCATGGAAAGAGATGGTGCATTAATGGACGTTTCGTTTGAATTTAGGGTATCCGGTAACCTAAAGGGTTATTTCAATTCCTCTTCACAAAGAGCTAGTGGCATTCCTTTGGATAGTGTAACTACGAATAAAGATTCCCTGACATTTCAGTTAATGACTGAGCCAGTGACTTATTTTAAATGTAAAATTTCTGATGATCATATCAATGGACAAATTATGCAGGAGGGTTTCTCTAAAGGATATTTAACCTTGAAAAAGTCTCAGCCACCGGTAAAAAACTTTACGGCTATAGATACTTCTTTTAAAAGCGGCAATGTTCAAATAGCCTGTAGAATATATTTACCAAAAAGCAAAGGCAAATTTCCAGCCATTGTTTTTATGCATGGCTCCGGTGGAGAGGGCATGTTCGCCAATCAATATTTTGCGGAGTATTTAGTTTCAAAAGGAATGGTTACGTTAATCCAAGATAAGAGAGGTGTTGGTAAATCCACTGGTAATTGGACCACTGCCAACTTTGACGATCTTGCCAATGATCATGTAAATGCGGTAAATTTTCTAAAAAAATTCGATCAGGTAAATCAAACACAAATTGGAATTTATGGGCATAGCCAGGGTGGAACCATTGCACCTTTGGTGGCTTCAAAGTCAAATGATATAGCTTTTGTTATCGCGGCAGCCGGAATTGGCGACACTGTGTTTAAACAGGATTTATACAGAACCGAAAATAATTTAAAATCAAATGGGTTTACTCCAACAGAGATCCATGAAGCAATGAATTATTTCAAATCATGGCTGGATATAGCCAGGACAGGAACTGGATTTGAAAAATTAGATTCATTGAATCAATTATCAAAAAATAAAAAATGGGTTGAGTGGGTTGAAGCACCACCTAAAGATCATTGGCTTTGGAAATTTTATATTCAAACTGGCAATTACAATTCGTTGGAATATTGGAAATTAATAAAGATTCCGGTATTTTTGATATATGGAGAGCGTGATCAAATTGAAGATATCAGCACCTACATGCAAAACATCGATAAAGCATTAATTGACCAGGCGCATAATAAGGATTTGACACAGATTATATTGCCCAAGGCACAGCATAATTTGTGTATTTTCCCTGAGAAAAATGAAAAGTTCTTTTGGTGGCATATTTCACCGGGTTATTGTGACTTAGTTGCCGGTTGGATATTATTTAGGTTTAAAAATTGATACAGGCATATTGTTTTGTTATTGTTACCTGACTTACATAAAATATTGCTTAATTAGCGTAATCGCGTCCAGTTCGTCTTCAACACACGAACCATCGTTAATCCGGTCGCTTTCCCATAGAAAAAGTAAGTTATAATGCTCATCCTCATCGGCTATTTTCAATCCCCGGTCCTTAGGAGCAATGAATAGTTCGTATCCATTGGAGAATCTCACTTTAAAGCAGGGTCTATTCTTAAATAGTGACCTTCCCGCATAGGTAAGTTTAATTTCTTCTTCAGCTTTTCCGAAACGGTAGTAAATCTCAGCTCTTGCATTGTCTCTGATCCAGAACGAAAATTCCTCAAAGCTTTCTTTGCCCCTCGTGCCACAAGAAAAATGGGCAACTTTTTGGGAAAAAGCAGCCGGAGTGAGTAGAATGAAATAAAGGACGATGATATGCTTCACCTGACCTTATTTCATTTGATACACTTTATCAACTATTCCGTATTCAACGGATTCCTTGGCATCCATCCAATGGTCCCTGTCTATATCTTTAAGAATTTGTTCTTTTGATTGACCGCAGTTTTTTGACAAAATTTCAACGGTAATTTTTTTTGTCTTTATCATTTGTTTCGCCTGAATTTCCAGATCAGTTGCTGATCCCTGCACCAAACCTACGCTTGGTTGATGAATCATTACTTCGCCGAGTGGGAATATATAACGTTCACCCTTTGTGCCGGCGGACAAAATCAACGATCCCATAGAGGCTGCTAATCCCATGCAAACCGTAGAAATTGGAGATGATATCATATTCATCGTGTCCAGAATGGAAAATCCGGAGGTTACCATTCCACCCGGGCTGTTGATGAAAAAGGTAATTTTTTCGCCTGCGTTCGTCGATTCCAGGTATAATAACTTGCTTACGATGTCCCTGGCGGAATCGTCATCCACCTGCCCCCAGAGGAATATTTTTCTTTGTTCCAGAAATTTCAAATCGATGATATTCCGAATCTTAGTATTAATGTTGTTTTCAGTTCCGGAATCGTCCTCTTCATCGTCATTTAATTTTTTCGTTATCATGATTTTTGGTTTTTACTTCAAAGATAGTATAAAAATATTTTTCCTATAAGAGCAATTTATGATTGGTTTTGTTTTGAGACTTTTAAATTATTATACAAGGTAATTAAATATCAGATAAAAACGGATAAATTTGGGAGGAAACGATTAAAAATT
>CAYZNC010000250.1:0-10025 GCA_964478555.1 uncultured Bacteroidales bacterium
ACTTCCATTCCGGGACTTATTCAAATCATGGGTCTTACCGGGAAAGAAAAGGTATCGGTATTTGACATCCTGGGTCGCAGCATAGCCGTGAAAGATATACATTTAATTTCTGTAAGATCAGGAATTTACATTATAAAGGTGGACAGCCGTGTTATTAAGGTTTATGTTAAATAATTAATCTTATAGTCTTCCTCCCTCTTTTTTCAAGAGAGAGCCTGTCCGACTTTTGGCGGAGGCCGGGGGTGAGACGAAGTTTATGCAGAACAAACGGCATAAAGAAGAGTGGAGAGAGATTAGAAAAAACCTGTCAGGTTTCCAAACCTGACAGGTTTAAGGAAATTAGAGTGAGTGAGAGCGGAGGTTCTATAAAATATTCAGCGATTAGCGTATTTAGGATGTTACGTCTAATCAACGATATTTTAGACTCCCTCTCTTTACTATGTTTTAAAAAGTTTTCACAGCGCATGCACCGGAAACAGAACAATCGAATTCGCCGATGCATGGTCCTAACACAATTAAAATTTTCAGTATGGTAAAATTTTCAGCTTTTCTTTTATTTTTTTTTGCAACAGGTTTGTTGGCATTCTCCCAGACCAGGACAACCATTACCCTCACGGATAAAGTAGTTTCGGCTTCATCGTATACCAATAATGAAGTTGTTATTGGAGGACTGACTGATCTGCATATCACTGCGGTTACCAATCCATTAACCAATAGTATTGTTAAACTTAATTCGGAAAATTCGTGGGTATTCTTCGATAATATCAAACCCAGTATCGTTATTGGTTCCCTGTTAGCCTATATCAACATTAATAATCAGGCATCTGTTCTGGGTACCAATGTACGCATAGCCATTTATAAACAGGGTACCGTTGTTATTCCTCAACCGTCCACTTATCAGCCATTGGAAGCTTTCACAGGTACAAACTTTACAGGAAGTTCCCAGAAGTACTCTTTGTATACTTTTTATAATAATTTAGGCACATTCGACAATAAAATCAAATCATTTAAGCTGAAAAGAGGCTATATGGCTACGTTAGCCACCAATTCCGATGGAACAGGATACAGTCGCGTATTTATTGCTGATCAGGCGGATTTACTTGTTCCGGTTATACCAGTGCTTGGGGGAACTACATCTTTTATCAGGGTTGTTAATTGGGAATGGGTATCCAAAAAAGGATGGTGTGGTTCTGGTAGTGGAGGAAGTACAGATGCAAATAAAGTAAATGCAACATGGTTCTACTCATGGAGTGCCGACCAGGCATCTTCATCCACACTTGAATATGTGCCCATCAGGCAAAACGGTGGTTGGCCAGGCTGGTCGGAAATTGACGGGAAGCAACAAGTTTCTCATGTACTCGGGTTTAATGAACCGGATCATACGGAGCAATCGAACCTCACTGTTTCACAGGCATTGTCTGAATGGCCAGACATGTTGAGAACGGGATTAAGAATAGGTTCTCCGGCTGTTACTAATAATAGTTGGTTATATCAATTTATCGACAGTTGCGATGCTTATCATTACAGGGTGGATTATGTAGCCTATCATGCCTATTGGGGAGCAAAACCTCCGCTGAATTGGTACAACGATTTGAAAGCAATCCATGAACGAACCGGTCGTCCCCTTTGGATAACCGAATGGAATAATGGTGCCAACTGGACTACGGAGACCTGGCCCGATGCTTCAAAACTCCTCACTCCGGCAAATGCGCAAAAACAGTTAAACGATTTAACCAATATACTTCAGGTTTTAGATACTGCCCATTTTATTGAGCGTTATTCCATTTATAATTGGGTTCAGGATTGCAGAGCAATGATACTGGCAGATACACTAACTCCGGCCGGGAAATATTATGCCAGTAACAATTCCAGAATAGCTTTTAACAGGGCTGCAGAAGTGGTTCCAACAAAAACTTATGCCGATCCTTTTTTAGACATCATGTTCAGTGGCACTTCATCTGCAGTGTTGGGTTCTACGGATCCGAACGGTGAGTATAATCAGGGCTACCGGCTCGAGAAGAAAATTGATGATGGCGAATTTGTAAAAATTCAGGATACCACCGCCGCCAGTGTTAAATATTCGGAAATGGTTGACTCGAATATCAAAAAGGCACGGTTCAGAATACGTACGATCCTGCCTGGCGATGTGGAATCAGGAAATTCAAATGAGGTAGGTTATGACATTACGGAAGGCAAGGATATTCAATGTGGGAAAGTGTCATTTTCAAACGTAGGTTGGAATACGATATTTTTTAAACAACCGTATCAAACAGTACCAGTCATCATTTTCGGGTCGCCTACCAACAATAATTCTGCAGTTTATATGAGTAACCGGGCAAATCAGAATACCGAGGGCCGCTTTTCTTTTCAGCTGGCACCATGGGCCTACCAGGGAGTTACCGCCCTATCAAAAGAAGAAACCATACCTTACTTAATTTTGAATGAGGGGAATTACGATTTTGGCGGTCTCAAGGCAACAGCCGGCAAAGTTGATGTTAACCCAGCCTGGACACAGGTTACTTTTCCAACGCCGTTCGATTCAGTTCCGGTTGTTTTTGTTACCCAGTTAACCACCTCGGTTACCACGGCTACCGGCGTTAGAATAAAAAATGTTACAAAAACAGGATTTGAAGCCAAAATTCAAAAAGAATCAAAAGCTACCACAACGCTTTCTCGTGAAACGGTTTCTTATTTGGCGATGACGCCTGGTAAAGGAACCATCGATAACAATAAAGTCATCGTGGGAAAAACCGTGAACGCACCGGTTACCACATCGTCGTTTGCTAATATTTTATATGGCGACACCCTCGCGAATCCCATATTTTTAGCACAAATGCAAACTTGTAACGACGATACGGTGACGGCCACTCTACGCTGCCAAGCTATCTATAATAGTTATGCACGAGTTTTCAAACAACGTGAAAAATCGCTTGGTTATACCACAGCCGCTAGTGAGGATGCCGGCTGGATGGTTATCAATAAAGAATCCTCTCATGTTAATGTAAGTGAAATACAAAACAAAAAACTGAAAATCATGCCAAATCCAGTCTCTGATTATTTATGCTTAAACAAAGCCTATACCGGGAAAGTAAAGATTTACGTCTATAATATGCACGGATATCTTGTTAAATATGGAGAAATTGATGGTGACAAGTTAGATGTGAAGGATTTACCGTCGGGCTTTTATTTGATCAAAACTTCTGATAATGAGTCGGCTAAATTTGTAAAAATTTAGGGCATATGCTATTTTTTAAATGTCTGATAATAACTGATTAATACTGTAATATGAAAAAACAACTACTCCTTTCTTTCTTATTCCTTGCATTTTTGTTGAAAGTGCAAACGCTACATGCTCAAAGTGGCTATGCCCTGAGCTTGCCCGGCGGTACTGTTACTACCAGTAAAATGGCAGTGCCACCATTAAACACTTTAATCACAGCATATCCTTTTACCGTGGAAATGTGGGTAAAACCAAATGCTATTACTACTGCCGGTGGTTTTTGGGTAGATCGTTCGGGCTCGGATGTTTCTTTACAGTTCACTAATGATGCAACTGGTGGATTAAGAAATGATATTTTCGGAACAAATACAAATGCGACGATATTGGCTAATGTTAAACCTGCCCTCAATGTTTGGCATCACCTGTCGTTGATTGCTCGCTCCGATTCTGTTCTTGTAGAATGTGACGGTATATTTTATGCAGCACTGAATACAAAAGCATTTCTTAGTACTTTTTGTAGTAAGTATTCGCACATAGGTGTGGATTCATCTGCCAACAATTCTACAAGAACTGTGAATGGTTTGTTTGATGAAGTACGTATTTGGAATATTGCCAGGACCCGCACAGAGATCCAAGCTAATAAAAACATAACCCTTGCGGGTACTGAAACTGGCTTGATAGCATACTACAACTTCGACAACAATAACGCCAACGATAAAACCGTGCATGCATTAAATAGCGTAGTAACCGGCGGTACATTTATTAATTTAAATAATGTTTCGACCCTTTCGAATATCAATTTGAGCAACGGTGTGGTGACTCCTACATTTGACCCAGCTACCACTATTTACACTGCCAGGGGCGTTAGTAGTATTACTGCAACTGGTATCGCTACAGTGCCTGGAATATCCACCGTCAGTAGCCCTGTCACTATAAACACAACAACGCCTTCAGCTGCAATAATCTGCACTTCGGGTGATGTTTCAAGCACTACCAGCTATACAATCAACTATTCTGAATTACTATTTGACGATTGGGATGCCAATGGTGCTACCGGGGCTGGCTCATTTCCTAATATGTGGGGTTGGAATTGCTCAAATTCTGCCACAGCTTGGACAGCATCTGGAGCTGGTGCTTGCAGATATCAAGATATTACAACTGGATATTATTTTAATAATGTTTCAACTCCCTGGACCGGACGGGTTCTTTATTTACGCTGGGACGGGACAGGAGGAACCACTGCTACTTCAGTTTTTAGCTACCCGGTTTATTTACAAGGTTGTAAATCTTATTCTTTTAATACGAAATACGGCTGGGTAAATAATTCAACTGTTTCAACTTTAACTTTTGGGTTCGGCACAGATAAAACAGGCGCTTCAACTACCTTATCTGATACTGCTCTTTGTTTAAGTACTAAACAATATCTTAGAAACAAATCATTGTCATTTACCCCGCCTTCAACCGGTGTATATTATTTGACTATAAAGTCATCAACGGCTGCTTTATGTGCTATTGCTGATATGTCTATCATAGAAAACATTACTGAAACATTGGTTGCATCTCCAGTATCATTATTTTTTGATGAATCAAATTACCAAAAAACCTTTTTGGTTACAGGAAATGCTTTAACAAACGACATAACTTTAGTTGCTCCGTCGGGAATTACATTAGATAAAACAACTATTGCCAAAGCAGATGCACAGTGTGGTATAACCGTTACCGCCACATTTAACAAAGTTGCAACCAGCAAAGATACCATCAGAATTACCAGTGGTAGTTTATTGCAAAAAATTGGTGTCGTTACTTCTGCCGATTCCAAGTGTTTTACACCGCTTTATTCCAATCGTACTAATCTCGTTACCGATCCTTACATCAACGACATAAGCAAATTTGGAGGATGGGGTGCAAAAAGCATATACTACAATACTGACACTGCTTATTGTGGTGGTGCGAGTGGATTAATTTCCGGAGGTTCGCTGGATGTTGTGCTAACTGGCAAATTAAAAACAAACACCCGGTATAGAGTCAGAGCAATGGTAAAAGCTGCCACTACAGCTGCCCAGGTTGGCGTTTACGGATGGTCTCAACCTCAGGCAACTAAAGATTCGGTACAATATGCCACAATTCTCAGAAGTTGGGCACCTATAGATTTCACCTTTAAAACGGATGCTGTATTAGAAACAACCGGTCAGGGTATATTTTTCAACAATTCGCCAGGTTCTTACATCGATAATTGGGAAATGTACGCTATGCCGACCATTAATGCAGTGGAATCGTCAATTCCCATCATGGTTACAAAAATTGGAGATACTGGCAAGGATACCATTACTGTATTTGGTAGTGAATTAAGCGCTAACATAACTTTGGCAATATCAGGCTCCAAAGCAAGTCTGTTTTCAATAAATAAAAACACCATTCCACAAACGAGTGGTAAAGCCGATTCTACTAAGATAGCTATAACCTATTCGCCTACCCTTAATTCCACCGGTGATACAGCTATTCTTACCATAAGTAGTACCGAGGCTCAAAGTATGATATTTAAATTAGTTGGTTCAACACTGGCATTAAATGTTTCGACCACATCGTTGTTTCTCACAGAAGCAAATAACCAAAAAACCTTTTCGGTTTCCGGAGAGGGGTTGGCAAACGATATAACCTTAACGGCTCCCGCAGGAATTACGTTGGATAAAATAACAATTGCCAAAGCTGATGCCCCATCTGGCGTAACTGTTACTGCCACATTCGACAAAACAGTAACCAGCCGCGATACCATCAGAATTACCAGTGGTAGTTTATCGAAAAAAATCTGTGTAATTACTTCTGCCGATTCTAAATGTTTTACACCACTTTATTCCGGTCGTACAAATCTTGTTACCGATCCTTATACTGATGATCTGGCGACATTTGGAGGATGGGGTGCAAAAGGCATATATTATAATCCTGACACTGCATATTGCGGTGGTGCAAGTGGTTTAATTTCCGGAGGCTCAATAGATGTAGTACTAACCGGTATATTAAAAGCCAACACACAATACAGAGTCAGAGCAATGGTAAAAGCTGCCACTACAGCTGCGCGTGTCGGAGTTTATGGATGGTCTTCAGGGCAAGGTGACATAAACAATGCTGCCACCATTACACATGCGTGGGCACCTATCGATTTTACATTTAAAACCGGCGCTGCATTAAGTGCCACCCAGGGAATATTCTTCAATAACTCTGCAGGTTCCTATATCGACAATTGGGAAATGTATGCTATGCCGACCATCGGTGCGGTAGAACCTACTATTGCTGACATGATTGCAAAAATTGGAAATACCGATAAAGACACCATAACGGTGTTTGGTACCGAATTAAGTGCGAATGTAACGCTGACGATCTCAGGAGCCAAAGCAAGCTTATTTTCGGTTGATAAAACCAGCATTATACAGACAAGCGGCAAAGCTGATTCTACCAAGGTAATTATTACCTATTCGCCTGCAATTGTTTCAACCGGTGATACTGCTATGCTTACCATAAGCAGTACAGATGCCGAAAGTAAAGTCTATACATTAGTTGGTTCAGCGCTTACCACATCTGTTAAACCATTGATTTCGGATGGCATAACTGTGATTAATAGAAACGGGTTTGTTACGGTTAAATTAAACGGTAAAACCGGCGTGATTAACTTATTCGATATTACCGGCAAAATGCTGTTGAAACAAATTGTTACCACTTCGGAACAAACCGTTAACATTGCGAAAGCGGGTATCTATATATTAAAAATAGATAGTGGCGGCATAACAAAAACTGTTAAAGTGGTTAAAACCTATTGATGGGTGGGATACCCAAAGAAGTTTCTAAAATATTTAATTTGACATAACACCTTTAACAAGAGATTGTCCCAAAAGTAGAATTACTTGTTTCACGCAAAGCACGCAAAGAATGCGCTAAGATCGCAAAGAGTTAAAGTACTGGAAGTTAACTTTGCGGTCTTTGCGAAAAACTTTGCGACCTTTGCGAGAAAGTTGACTTTTGAGACACCCTCTTGTTTCGTTTAAACCTATCCCTAAAAATTAAAAACAACGAGCTGGAAAAAGCCTGGCGAACCAAGCTCCTTTTTGTACAAACATTTCCATGCTTAGTCCGTAAAATTACGAAATGAGTTTAAGATAATTGGATTCTTTAATTGTGGCAATATTTTTGAGATTAGTTAGACAAAAACTTATTTCTAACCTATTTACAGATAAAAATAATTATATTTCGATCGTTAAATGCGTGCGTTAATTAGTTCAACAACATTGGATTAATCTAGGTTAATGTAACTGAAAGGGCGGAGCTGTGAAAAGAAAGTTTAATATATTTGAACGGTCGGGAGTCAGGGTCAGGTCAAATTAGAAAGGGTACCCGGTCCAAAAATTCAGGCTATTTTATAAACAATTGTCAGAAATTCTTATTCAGTACTTTTTTCTTCCTTAAAATTGGGAACGTTTCGATGAAATTCCGTCTATATATTAGAAAACTTAGGAATAGATTAATTTTTATAAAATGGATTTAATCTGTTAAACAACAGGAAGTTATTTAATTTTGCATGTAACTGAAAGGGCGGAGCTATGGAAAGGAGATCCTTATTGTCTTTCACTTCATTGCCATTGATTTATTCATCTTCCTAAGTTTTAAAGATTTACATCATGGTACATCTCGAGCATGTAATTCATAAAGGGGAAAAACGGATAAAGCTTGTATTTGGGCATAATATACAAATAAGCGATCTGGTTAAAACCATTCCGGGAAGGAAATGGAGTAAAACAATGAATTCGTGGCATATTCCCTTTGATGCTGATTACCAAAAAATTCTTCAACCATTTTTAATTTCAAAAAGAGATAAGGTTGAGGTTAAGCGTAAGGTTGGCATGGATAATATGTATTTGAAGGTATATTCAGAAACAATGCAGTTAAAACGATTGAGTCGTTCCACACAATCGATATATAGTGAGTTTTTTGTTGAGTTTTTCGACAAATTTGAACACGAAAACATAAGCGAATTTACTTTTGCTCAAATTTATAATTATATCAGGAACAGAGCGCAAAGTCTTGGGTTCACGAGACGGAAGCAAATGATTGCAGCGCTCAAGTTTTATTATGAGAAAGTGCTGGGAAGAGATAAAATGTATTTTAACCTTGGGAAAGATATAAAAGTTATTAACATACCGGTTTTTATATCATTGCAGGAAATCAGGCCCATCCTTGAAAGAATAAACTCTCCACATGACAAGTTATTGCTTTTTCTTGCTTATCATCTAAATCTGTCTCCCAGAGAAATATCAGGTTTAAAACCAAGCTCAATGAATAGTCCCGGCATAATTACAAAAGCTCAAAAGGGTACCCAATCGTATCTATACCTTGAGAAAATATGGAATACCCATGTGCAGAATTTAAAACCCGTTGAATATCTTTTTGAAGTAAAAGGGACTCCTTTAGATGCAACTAAATTAAGGAAGAGGGTTTATGTTCTTCTGATACATTATAAATTGGAAGAGATATATCGAGTACAATTAACAAATGCCCTTAATGAAAACGATTTGTCGGTTCCCACAAAGCGCAGCTATTTGAGTATGTTTTTGCATTTTTTACAATCGTTTCACTACAAACATCCGAGCCTTATCAGCAACGAGGAGATAAAAGAATTTCTTTTATTAACTGGGCGAAAGAGCGAATCGTACCAAAATGGTATGATAAGTGCATTAAAATTTTGTTATAAAATGGTTTATAACCGCGATATAAATGAGCGGTACCTTGTGAGGCCAAGGGTAGGCATGCGCCTTCCTGACGTGTTGGATCGTGAAGAAATAGTGGCTATATATCATCAACTGGGAAACAAAAAACATAAACTGCTTATTAGCCTGATATATTCGGCGGGATTGCGCAGAAGTGAAGCCCAAAGCCTAAAGCTAACCGACCTGGATATAAAAGCCGGACAAATACTTGTAAGGGAAGCCAAAGGAAACAAGGACAGACTAACGCTATTGTCCGGGAAATTAATAGGACTCTTAAAAGCATACCTAGTAGACTTTAAGCCCAAAAAATATTTATTTGAAGGGGATAACCCAGGTGAAACTTACAGTTTTACAAGTATGAGCAATGTACTTAAGAATGCGGCAAAAAGTGCAGGTATACAACGAAGGGTACATTTACATATGCTTAGGCATAGTTTTGCAACTCATTGTCTTGAACAAGGAACAGACATACGATACGTGCAGGAGCTACTAGGACATTTTAACATAAAGACGACAGAGCGCTATACACATTTGACTCTTATAGGAATGAAAAACCTAAAGAGTCCGTTTGACCATTTGGATATTAATGAAAATGGTCCTATTTTTAAACATGGTTCGTCGCCATAAAAAGTGATAACCAAAAATAATAAAAACTTATATAAATTCGTTAAATCAACACGTTACAGAGGCAAAACAGTTGTGCTATAATAATGATAACAACAGGTGATGTTATTAGCGTGTTTATGCAACATATTAAAACTGCTCCGTATTTAGGTTTTAGATCTTAGATTAAGATTAGAATGATTAGAAAAGTTAAAGAATTATTGATAAATAACCACAATGAATGCAATTGTGAGAATTATAAGCCGCTTGAGCTTGACAGAGATCAAATTTCTAATAGAATTAGAGATAATAAGAAAATTCTAAAGACCCTTGAGCTTATTGCAAAATCTAACGGCATGAATATTCTTTATCGTTGTACTTGCTGTGGACAATATTGGCAAGAAAGCAGCGCATGGAATTGGGGTGGGAAAACATACCTTTTTAAAGTC
>CAYZNC010000251.1:0-9994 GCA_964478555.1 uncultured Bacteroidales bacterium
TCTCCCACCGAACAACAAGAAATCGTCCGCCGTGTAGAAAAGCTCTTTACCCTTGCTGATTCCCTTGAAACCAAGTACAAACTTGCCATGCGACGTATTGAAAGAATTGAGCAATCAGTTCTTGCCAAAGCCTTCCGTGGGGAGCTGGCTGCCCAGGATCCCAATGATGAACCCGCAGAAGTATTGTTACAACGCATTTTAACCGAAAAGGAAAAACAGGTAGAACCAAAAGCAAACAAAACCAGCAAAACAAAAAACTACGAAGCACAAGACCAAACACGGAAAATTGCTGCGGAAGATGGTGCAACCTATAAGAAAAGGTAGAAATAGACCGATATTCGTGCTATTGCACTTGTAAAAGACCTCGGAGAGGTCAAATATTTGTAGAAAGACGTTGCCTAATAGATGTTATTCGACCCCGGCTGGGGTCGAATATTGAATAATTGTTATTCACTTTCTATAAACATTTAATCCCGCTGGGATTTAATCAGCAGCCCCAATCAGACCGCTGTCCTAACAATATCCTTCATAACATCTATCCATTCGGGCATTTCATTTAAGCTTTCCACATACTCCATATGATTGCCTCCCGCCTTTATAAACTGATTCTTATAGTCGATTCCCAGTTCAACGGAAGTTTCAAGGCAATCGGAAACGAATGCGGGAGAAACAATCAGCATCTTGGTTACACCTTCGCTTGCTTTCTGCCTAAGCAGCTTATCAGTGAAGGGTTTTAGCCATTTATCCGATAACCGCGACTGAAAACTCTGGGTATAGTTTTCTTTTTTTAGTCCTAGTTTGGAAGCTATCAAACGGGTTGTTTCGTAACAGGTAGCTTTGTAACAAAATTCTCCATGTGCAGGAAATTGAACATTACAGTCACAATTTTGGCAGTCAACCCCCGGATGAATCTTTGAAATGTGGCGCACAGGCAGCCCGTGATAAGAGAATATGACGTGATCATATTGTTCAGGATGATATCCTTGAATCCTTTTCACAAATGCATCGATAAACCCCGGATGGTTATAAAACTGATTGACAAACCGAACCTCAGGAATAACGGTCCAGTTCTTTATCTTCTCCATAACAGCTGCAACCGCCGTTCCGGTGGAAGAAGCTGCATAATGGGGAAACATAGGCAAAACAATTATTTTTGAAAAGCCCCCCGCATGAATTTCATCCAGTACTTTATTGATGCCCGGGTTCCCATAACGCATTGCCAGGAACACCTTATAATTGTCCTTAAGCTGATCCTGTAACATGTTTTTTACATTATTGCCATGGAACAAAAGAGGCGAACCTTTTTCTGACCAAAGTAACTCATAAAACTTTGCCGATTTGGGCGCACGGAAAGGCACAATGATAAAGTTTACCAATATCTTTTGCAGTAGCCAGGGAATATCTATTACACGACGGTCGTTCAGAAACTGGAAAAGGTATTTTCTTACGTCTTTTACCGAAGGAGAGTCGGGCGTCCCAACGTTAATTAATAGCACTGCAGTTGTGGGGTTTCCCATATATTTTTAATTAAATAGTATAATTTACCCAGTCAATTTCTTTTCTGAGCATTTGTAAGGTATGGTATTCGGGTGAATCAGTTTCAACTTTGTAATTAAATTCCCACGAGGCATTGGCCGGCAAACTCACCAGTATCGACTCTGTATTTCCATTTGATTCAAGTCCGAATTTTGTTCCACGATCATAAACCAAATTGAATTCCACATACCTGCCCCGCCGTATTTGCTGCCATTTCTTCTCAGCTTCGGTAAAACTCAGTTTGGACTTCTTTTGCATGATTTCGGCATAAATTTTAGGGTAAGTATTTCCTAATTCCAAAGTAAAACGCAGCAATTCCTCAAAGCTGATGGTATGATCGGGTTTCATGCGGTCGAAGAATATGCCTCCTATACCCCTGGTTTCGTTACGATGTGGAATAAAGAAATAGTTGTCGGCCCATTCCTTAAAGTGCGGATAGAATGCGGCGCTATATTTGTCGCACATCGTTTTTAGCTGCTGATGAAAAGCTTTGGCTTCAGCAACATCAACGAAGTGGGGTGTAAGATCGATACCACCGCCAAACCATACGGTTTTATTGTCGAGTTCAAAATACCTGATGTTCATGTGAATGATTGGAACATGAGGATTAACAGGGTGAATAATCGAAGAAATTCCGGTGACAGCATAATGACTTGCCTTTTCGCCTAATAATTTTCCCATTTGCGGAGTAAATTCACCCTGAACAAAAGAATAATTCACGGCCCCTTTTTCAATGACATTTCCGTTCTGAATAACACATGTCGATCCCGAACCAATCTCCTTTTCCCACGTATGCTCTGTAAAAGAAGCTTTCCCATCGGCCTTTTCCAATATCCGGCATATCTTTTTTTGAAGTTCGGAATATGCAGAAGCTATCTGTTGTACTTTACTCATGTTTAAGCTTTATCTTGTGGCAGATTCGGAAACACTTTCCGAGGCTAATATCTCAACGGCAATAGTCTTTGCCTGTTTGATCCGGTCGGCCATACCAATACCATCGCGTATGCCTCCTGCCAATATTAATCCGGGGTATTGATGTTGAATTTTATGGATGGCTTCCAACCGTTCCCCTGATGACCTGCCATATTGTGGAATAGCCCTGTGGTAACGAAATATACGGAATACATCAGGATTGATGTTTGGTACCTGAAGCATTTCCTGTACCTCCTTAAAAACAAGCGCTTTTATTTCGTTATCGTTTAAATCTACCAATTCAGGTCGCCGTGCGCCACCCATAAACAGGGATAACAAAGCTCCCTGTTCGGGGGCCCTGTTTTTAAAGAAAGAAGAAGGGAACAAAATGCCCAGGATCTTTCTTTTTTCGATGGAAGGTACCAAACCTCCGAATGCATTTAATCCGATGCCCTGCCACTTCTTAAATCCCAACACAACTTGTACAATCCGTGCATATTCAAGATTCGTTAACACCGATAATTCCTGTGCATCCAAAAAAGGTAATAACGATACAAGTGAACCGGCATCGGTGGTCGATACCACATAGTCTGCTTCAAATGCCACGGCCTTTCCTTTTATCGACGCGTTAACGGTATATTGATTATGTTGTGCTTTAACCTCAACATTTTCAGCGTTTAAACAGATATTATTTTCGCCAATTGAAGTTCCGAGTGCCTGAATAAATGAGCCTAATCCCTGCTCAGCAGAAAAGACTTCTCTGGTAGCTTTTTTCATGCGGGGATCTTTGGGTTCAAAACCTTTTTTAAAAGCACCTTTAATAAAGCTACCGTAGTTTTGTTCCAGCGCATATAATTTAGGAAGTGCGAAGCGGGTAATCAGATTCGAAGGATTACCGGCATAAATTCCTGAGATGAAAGGGTCGACTGCATAATCGAGGTAACTTTTGCCCAATCTCCGCAACACAAGGTCTGCAATAGACTCAAAAGGGTCGGTCCCCTTTTTGCGAAACGGTTCGCCCAGTATCCTGAATTTATCTTTAGCAGAAAACAAAGGAGTTTTGATTGCACTCAGAAGACCACTTGGTAATGCATGCCATTGGCCCGATTTCCATATTAATCTCCTTTTAGCGTCGGGATTTGCAATTTCAAGCTTACAACTACCGGATAATTCTTCAAATAATTCAGCTACTTCCGGGTTCGATACCACCCCGGTATTCGGTCCTGCCTCAAAAACAAATCCATCCTCATGATAAGTCCGTATTACGCCACCTATTCGATCATCTTTTTCAAGAATAACAATATTTAAACCTGATTCTTTCAGGTAATAAGCAGTAGCAAGGCCGGTTAGCCCCGCTCCTATGATGATAACATCTTTTTTTTGAGTTTCTGACATGGTTAAACAGGTTTGGAAAACATTTGATTACCGGCAACCAGCAAAGGATCAAATGAAGCTGCCACGTTTCGTATGAATAACACGCCTTCATCCGTAACTTTTATGTTTTCATCAGAAAATTGAATAATGCCATCATCCTGAAATTGTTTTAACACGCTTTCGTTGTAATGAATGACTTCTTTAATTTTTGGCGCGGTGATGAAAAGACTCTCAGCGAGACTATTCCAGTTTATTTGCTTGTTGCACATTAATTCCGTAATTACCTCACGTACTGTAATTTCCTGATCGTTTAAAGCGTATCCCTTTCGAATTGGTAGCTGCTCCTGTTTAATGGCGGCTATATATTCCAGAACAGATTTGCTATTTTGAGCATAGGCCTTGTGTAGCTGACTTATACCGGAAACACCAAAAGCATAGACCTGCCCTGTGGTACCACGGGTACAGTACCCCTGGAAATTGCGGTGCAATGTACCTGATTTGAGGGCCTGAAATAATTCATCATTTTCCTGCACAAAATGGTCGAGACCTATGGCTTTGTAACCTTGTTCAGTCAATAGGTCGCAAGCCTTTTCGTACATCTTTGCCTTTTCGTTATTATCCGGCAAACCGCTTTTTTCCAATATTTCCTGGTTTTTGTTTACCCAGGGCACATGCGCATACGAAAATGTAACAAGTCTGTCGGGCTCAATATCAATAGCTTTTTGAATCGTATCTGTAAAACTGTCCGGTGTTTGGTAAGGAAGACCATAAATAAAATCGAGATTCACCCTGATGCCCGGACTCCCATCCTTTAAAAATAACACAAGATCTTTTGCCGGAATGGGTGATGGATCCCTGTTTACTCCTTTCAACACCTGCAAATTAAAATCCTGTATACCCAGGCTGAAACGATTAAATCCAGCTGTTTTCAGTTGCTGCAGATATTTCAGATCGAGGTAGGCAGGATTGCATTCTATGGCTATCTCCGGTGTTGATTTAAATATGAAGGTTTCATATAGCACATCCATAATCTGGGTCAGATACTCTACGGGAACGGAGTTGGGTGTGCCTCCTCCAAAGTGTACCTGTGACACAGGTCTGTTTTTATCGATAAATTTGCTTACCAGTTTTAGCTCGGCTTTCAGCGCTTCAACATAATTTAAAACAGTCTGCTGATCAGCCATGGGATAAGAATTACAGCCACAATAAAAACAAAGCTTACTGCAAAAAGGGAGATGAAAATATAGGGAGATATTTTTAGGTTCCCAACTGTTTGACTGTTCCACCGCTTCCAGGTAATCCACTGCCGTATAAGTGTCTTTAAAAAAATTAGCTGGCGGATAGCTGGTGTAACGAGGTACAGGCGTATTATACTTTTTTAATAATTCTTTAATCATAAATCATGATGTTATCGCTGCCAGTTTGTATTTTTAATCCAGTCGGCCACAAACTTTGCGTTTTCATAAGGAGTATCGGGCATAAAACCATGCCCGAGATTAAATATCCAATGTTGATTTTTTTGTCCAAAAGCGATATAGGTTTGCAATTGCATGGCAATTTCTTCACGGCTTGCGTATAAAAGTCTCGGATCAAGATTCCCCTGAAGTCCGATATCCTTGTGAACCATTTTTCGGGCCATTTCAAGAGGTATTTGCCAGTCGATACTTAAATAATCGCATATATCGGGTGTAACAGCTTCAATACCTGCCCCAAATCCTTTGGGAAAAAATATAAACGGAATATTATTCTCTTTTACAACCTGGCCAATCTGCTTTACCGCGGGCATGAATAATTCCTTATACAGATCGAGCGGAACCAGGCCTGCATGGCTCTCAAAAAGCTGGAAAATATCGACCCCGTGCTTTATCTGTCCTCTTACATATTCAATGGTGAGATCAGTAACTGCTTTTACCAATTTCTTTGTAATGGACTTATTTTCGTACATGAATTTGATGGCATCAGGGAAATCGGTCTTTTTGCCAAGCCCCTGTATCATGTAACACATAACCGTAAGGGGAGCTCCGCAAAACCCAATCAAAGGAACTGCGGATGGTTTGATTAAGACAACCTTATCGATAATACTATAGACGAAGTCGAGTTTTGAAGGATCAGGATTTAATTCGGCCAAAGGATTCGTACTCCCGGAAAGAGGAGTGCAAAAGACAGGACCGGTTTCGGTAAATTCAAGACCCATTCCCATAGCATAAGGAACCATAAGGATGTCTGAAAAGAGTATAGCCGCGTCTACACCTAAATCATCAACAGGCAGTAAAGTGACATCCGCTCCAATATCGGGAGTATTCATCATTTGCCACAAACTATATTTTTCCTTCAGGGCTCTGTAGGAAGGCAACACCCGCCCTGCCTGTCTCATAAACCAAAAAGGAGGCCGGCTGGTTTGTTTCCGGGCCAGCGTTTTTAGTAACAGAGAGTCCTTTGAAGTAACAGTTGTAGTTTTTTCCATTTTATAAATACCGGCTAATTTTTAAGTTGCAAAAGTGTTTCGTAGTTTTTTTCAATCGTATATTGAATATCTGATTCCGTATGAGCATAAGAAACAAAACCTGCTTCGAATTGAGAAGGAGCAAGATAAATGCCGTTTTCGAGCGCATAATTAAAATACCTGGCAAATAAACCGGTGTCACAAGTAAGCACATCAGCATAGGAAGTAACTTCCTTTTTTTCAGTAAAAAATAAGGTGAACATCGATCCAACGCGATTTACCACGCCGGGGAAATTCAACTTCCTGAGATTATTACGCAAACCTTCTGCCAGCATGGCAGATTTCGTCTCCAGGTTTGCATAAAAATCTTTTGTTTCATTGATAACTTTTAAAGTTGCAAGACCTGCAGCCATGGCCATAGGATTACCGGATAATGTCCCTGCCTGATAAACAGGGCCTACCGGGGCCAATTGATCCATAATATCTTTTCTTCCACCGTAAGCTCCTACTGGTAACCCACCACCAATTATCTTACCCAGTGTAGTAATATCTGGTTTAATATCCAGAAGTTCTTGTGCTCCCCCTTTTGATACCCGGAAGCCAGTCATCACTTCATCGAAAATAAGCAGCGCACCATATTGTGTACATAACTTTCGAAGGCCTTGAATAAAACCGGTTATTGGCTCAACCACACCGATATTGCCAGTAACAGGTTCAAGGATAATAGCCGCGATGCTTTCCCCATGTTGTTTGAATAATGTTTCTACAGAACTCAAATCATTAAAAGTAGCAATAAGTGTATCTTTTGCTGTGCCCTTTGTTACACCGGGAGAATTGGGTACACCAAGCGTCAAAGCTCCTGAACCTGCTTTAATAAGAAAACTATCGCCATGTCCATGATAACAACCTTCAAATTTAACGACTAAATCGCGACCTGTAAATCCACGTGCCAGACGAAGTGCACTCATTGTGGCCTCTGTACCAGAATTAACCATTCGCACACTTTCAATGGAGGGCACCATCTCTTTGATTAATTCAGCCATTTCAATTTCCTGAAGGGTTGGAGCACCGAAGCTGGTGCCATTTTTTAACGTTTCCTGCAGGGCTTGAATAACTGCCGGATGAGCATGACCCAGAATCATTGGGCCCCATGAACCCACATAATCAATAAATGCGTTATTGTCGATATCCAGAATTTTCGATCCCCTGGCTTTGTCAATAAAAAGCGGATTGCTCCCCACACTTTTAAAAGCTCTTACCGGTGAGTTAACTCCCCCCGGAATGCTTTTTACAGCGCGGGTAAAGGCGGTTATACTTTTATCAATATTCATCAAATTTTCTTTTGGTGTATGTTTTACAATTCTGAAATAATTTCCTGGGTATGATAGGAAATAATGACATCGGCGCCAGCTCTTTTTATAGAAGTTAATATCTCGCGTACAATACGTTTTTCATCAATCCAACCTTTTTCAGCAGCAGCCTTTACCATCGAAAATTCGCCACTTACATTATAGGCAGCAATTGGAATATTGAAGGTATTTTTAACTTCATTGATTACATCCAGATAGCTTAAAGCAGGTTTCACCATAACCATATCAGCACCTTCTTCTATATCGAGATTCACTTCTCGCAAAGCCTCATTTTTATTGGCCGGATCCATTTGATAGGTGGTACGGTCTCCAAATTTTGGAGCACTTTCAGCTGCATCGCGAAATGGTCCGTAAAATGCTGAGGCATATTTGGCTGAATATGCCATAATGGGAAGGTTGTGAAAATTATTCTCGTCCAGAGCCTTTCGAATAGCACCAACACGACCGTCCATCATATCACTTGGCGCAACCATATCTACACCGGCTTCTGCAAGCGATACCGACTGTTTAGCAAGAGTAACCAGGGTTGCGTCATTATCCACATAGCCATTAACCAGGGTTCCACAATGTCCATGCGTGGTATATTCGCAATTGCATATGTCCGCTATAATAAACATTTCTGGTATTTCCTTTTTTATAGCGCGTACAGCCTGTTGAACTATACCATCGTGAGCACAGGCAACCTCTCCTGTTTCGTCCTTGTGTTCCGGAATGCCAAAAAGCAATATGGATTGTACGCCCTTTGCGTATAATTGCTTGCAGTTCTCAGTTAACAGATCAACAGAAAACTGGTAATTGCCTGGCATAGATTTAATAGGGTTTTGCACTTTGCTGCCATATCTTACGAATAATGGCATAATCAAATCGGCTTTCGTTAAAATGGTTTCTCGAACCATCCCGCGTAGCACGGGAGATTGTCTTAAACGGCGAAGCCTTGTTGTAGGGAAAGACATATTTTGAGTTATTAAAGTTCTATCTATTTTTATAATGCACCAGAATGGCATCAACAATGCCTTGCGAATTCATTGAATTAGACACAACCAACGGAGAACATCCGGTTTCTTTTATGGCTTCCGCTGTGGTACTTCCAATGCAAGCAATTCTTAGTGTTTTCAGATTTATGCTATCACCCGCGGTCAATTGAAAATTAATAAATCCCGAAGGGCTTGTAAATATAATCATCTCATAATTGTTATCAGCTATCCACTTCAATGCCTCCAGATTAATAGTTTGTGGCATTTCGGTTTTATAAACGTTCACTCTGGCGACGTTTGCAATATTTTTCAATTTAAGCTCGATGTTCTCTCCGGCGAGGTTTCCAACAGGTAATAAAACCTTCGTAGTCCCTTTCTTAAATAGCTCCCTGAGCTCTGTTGAAAAATCATCACTGGTTGAGCCTTTATTGATGTATTGCGCCTGAACTCCAAAAGTGTTTAATCCGGAACCCGTTTTCTTACCAATCACAGCAATTTTTGTGTTCTCGCTTAATGAGTAGCTGCCAGTAATATGCTTCAAATGTTCGAAAAAGTGAGTAATTCCGTTTGCACTGGTAAATACAATCCAATCAAACTCGCCGGTATGTTTCAGCAATTCTTCCTCCTGCTCAGTTATTAATGCCGGATGAATTTCTATCATGGGCATTTCTATCAGTGCAGCTCCATGAACTTTTAAACATTTTCCCAACTCTTCTGATTTACCGGCAGGACGAGTGGATATGAATGTTTTTCCATGCAGTAATTGTTCCCGGTGTTCAATTTCCTGATAAATCATAATTCAGGTTCAAGCAATGCGTATATCCTTCAATATTTTGTCGCCTCCTTTATCAAGCAATATTCTGGCTAGTTGTTGGCCGAGCTCCTCAGCTTTCTCCATAGTACCCGTTAATTGCTCCCGAAGGTAAGTTTCTCCGTCGGGTGAAGCAACAAAACCTGTAATTGAAAATAAGTTATCTTTCATTTGGGTATAACATCCCACGGGTACCTGACAACCGCCTTGCAATGTTCTCATAAAAGCTCTTTCGGATGTTGCGGCAAGCCATGTTTGCAAATGGTTTACTTTATTGACTAAGTTGCGGATATCGGTATCATTTTTCCTGATTTCCAAAGCAATTATGCCCTGACTAACCGCGGGAATCATAATGTCTGGCTCAAAAATTTCCGTAATGTAATTATGCAAACCAAGTCGCTTTAAACCTGCAGCAGCCATCACAATTGCTTCGCAGTAGCCTTCTTCCATTTTTTTTACACGTGTATTTACATTTCCTCGTATATCAATAATCTGAAAGTGTTTGTTTAAACTTAATAGCCCTGCTTTTCGTCTCAGACTTGAGGTTGCAATTTTATCAGAAGAAGAAAGTTCT
>CAYZNC010000252.1:0-9986 GCA_964478555.1 uncultured Bacteroidales bacterium
GATATTGAAGATATTACAGTTTTAAAAGATGCTTCTGCAACTGCTATTTATGGTTCAAGAGGATCAAATGGAGTAGTTATTGTGACTACTAAAAATGCTTCAGCAAATAAAAATAAAGGGGCTACGGTTTCTTATGACGGTTATTATGGTATTAGGAAAGCAGTGCGTTCACCTAATTTTATGAGTGGGGAGGAATTCTGGAAGTATCGTCAAAGCAATTTTCTTGCTGGAGATATGGGAATTGGAACTGCATCAGGACCAGGAACCAAAGCCTACGAAATTGAAATTCCTGGTTATTCGGGAGAAAATGCAGTTATTGGAGACGGTTTGGTGACCGATAATTCAGCCAGTGGTAAGCCTAATACCCTTACAAGTCAATTATTGTATAATAGGGTTCACGATGGCACAAATACACACTGGCAAAATTACTTTTTAAGAACAGGCGAGCAACAGAATCATTTTCTTTCTGTTTCGGGACAAACAGAAGCCCTCTCCTATCTACTAGGAATCGGGTATGAAACCGAAAAGGGTAATGTGATCAAGGAACAGATGGATAAATATAATTTTAAGGCCAGTATTGAAAATAAGTTAAGCCAAAAATGGCTGATAGGGGCTAATGTTAATTTTGCTCTTACGCAACAGGAAATAGGCAGTCCAACGGTATTGCAACAGGCGTTCAGGATGAATCCGCTTATGACTCCATATAGTGCTGCAGGAGATGGTGATCCTAATTACCCAACTCCAGGAATGTTAATTTTTCAACCGGGAAAATATGCAGGGATTAATTTCACATCTACTATTAATCCTTTGTGGGATTTATCTGAAAATAACGATAATACACGTCGCACTCAGGCTTTGGGAAATGTATATTTACAGTTTGCACCTGCAAAGTGGATTTCTTTAAAAACTACATATGCACCAAGTATATCTAACTTAAGACATGGCACTTATCAAGGTTCAAATTCTCAGCAAAATTTGGGTGGTAACCCTTCTGCCAGTGATCGTAAAGATGAATATTTTACTTCTACATGGGATAATCAATTAAATATCAATAAAAAAATTAAAGATCATAGTTTTAATTTTATGGCGTTAGTAAGTAATTATACCACAACATTAGAAAGTGATAGTACTGCTGTTTATAATTTGCCTTATAACACAAAATGGGACAATTTAGGAGCCGCAGCAAACATTCAAAATGTTTACAGTAATTATACAAAAACAACTTTGGTTTCATTTGTTGCGAGGTTGAATTATTCATTTAAAGACAAATATTTATTGACCCTCTCAAATAGATGGGATGGTTGTTCAAAATTAGCAGAAGGACATAAATGGCAATCTTTCCCTTCAGCTGCTGTTTCCTGGAGAGTTTCGGAGGAAAACTTTATTAAGAGCATAGCCTTAATATCTAATTTAAAGATAAGAGCCAGTTATGGGACTTCCGGCAATAACAA
Organism: uncultured Bacteroidales bacterium; assembly: GCA_964478555.1. Taxonomy (GTDB): domain Bacteria; phylum Bacteroidota; class Bacteroidia; order Bacteroidales; family JAAUTT01; genus JAAUTT01. Next base: position 1,452 of record CAYZNC010000252.1, read on the forward strand.
TGTTAATCCTTATAGTACTCAGATTTATGCAAGTAGAAAGTCATACTATGATTTTTATGGCGTTGGGGCCAATGGGACTTCTCCAGGCGGATTGGAAAACCCTGAGTTAACTTGGGAGGTTACGCATGAATATAACTTTGGGCTGGATTACGGAATCTTTTCAAATAGGATAATGGGTACCGTAGATTATTACAATAAAACGTCTAAAGATTTATTGATGAATATGAACTTACCAGTTGAAAATGGGTATAGTTCTGTGGTTGCTAATGTAGGATCAGTACAAAATTATGGTGTGGAGATTTCCTTAAGAACATTGAATATCAAAACCAAGGATTGGACTTGGGAAACTTCATTTACTTTTGCGAAAAACAATAATAAGATTCTTGAATTGTTTGGTAAAAAAGAGGATTATATTGCAAATAGTTGGTTTATCGGAAAACCAATCAATGTCAATTATACCTATGTTGCAGATGGAGTTTGGCAGGAAAGTGAAAGACCAGAAGCTTTTCAATATGGACAGGCACCAGGACAACAAAAGGTAAAGGACTTTTCACCAGATGTATTGGATTCCAAAGGTAATCCTTACATCGATCAAAGTGATAAACGGATCATTGGCCATCAGGATCCTGATTGGACTGGAGGTGCTTCTACCAGATTAACATTCAAGGGATTTGATTTATCTGCTTCAATCATTACCAAGCAAGGTCAACAGGTTTTTAGTAATTTCCATGCTGAGTTTTGCAGTTTGACAGATAGGGGAAGAGAAAAACTTCACATGAATTATTACATGCGACAAAGTGATATGTATGAGTCTAACTATACAAATGCTGTACCTGAACCGGGCAATGCAGGCATTTATTATACCCAGGTTGCTTTTTATAAAGATGCGTCTTTCGTGAAAGTAAAAAACATCAGTTTGGGTTATACGCTTCCTAATAATTTAATTAGTAAACTTAAAATTAAAGGGGTAAGGGTCTACGTTAATGTATTAAATCCTTTTGTTTGGACAAAATATACAGGATTTGATCCGGAATGGGCGTCCGCACAGTTTGGTCAGGACGGAATGAGTTTTATAACTTACCAGTTCGGCACTAACCTTCAATTTTAACCTATAAAACGTTGAGAAACATGAAAAAAATAATTATATTTTGCTTAGGCCTCTTTTTAATTGCTTCATGCAAAAAATACCTGACAGAGGATGCAAAATCCTATTTGACTTCAGATGCATTTTATAAAACCAAAACAGGATATTTAGGATTGATAAATTCTGCATATTCTACTTTAAGGAATATATATAAGGTAGATCCTTACATGTTTGAAGCTGGCACAGATATGACTCTTGATGGTCGCACACCGAGTTCAATGCCGGAAGGTTTATTTCGCTACAAAGATTTAAGTCCGGTTGAAGATCCCACGATTGGAACTGAAATAAAGAACCTTTATACCAATTGTTTTTCTTCTATTAGGACAGTAAATTGCGGACTTTTTTACAATGACACCATAACTACGATTTCAGTTGCTGATTTAAATAGATATCAAGGTGAATTACGAGCCCTGCGGGCATTTGATTATTTTCTTTTGGTTCAACAATTTGGTGGTGTTCCTATTGTAAAGGAATATACCAAAGGTGCTAATCTGTCTTATGACAGAAATACGGCTGCAGAAGTTTATGATTTTATTATAAGCGAATTTAAAGCAGCAGAATCATTAGTCCCCGAAGCCACTGCCGGAACCCTTCCTACAGGCAGATTCAATAAAAGGGTAATCAGACACTTTTTAGCTAAGGTATATTTAACGAGGGGTTATGAAACTTTTGCCGATGTTAGTGATTTTAATAATGCAGGTAGCTATGCCGACTCAGCTATTAGTTCACAAAAACTTACCATAAATTTTGAAAATTTATTCTACCCAGGTAATGAGCAAAATGCAGAAGTACTTTTTGCAGTACAATTCGATCCTTCTTCTATTTTGGATCCTAAAAATAGTGGAAATCGTCAAAATGCATTTTTTGGTCCTTACCTAGGGGGTGAAGGGGCTACAGCGGGGTATCCAATGAGAAATTTTTCACTAAACCCAACTTTGTATGCAATTAATTTATTTACTGCTGATGATTCTCGTTATGATGCTACTTTTATGACCAATGTTTATGGTACTTTTAATAGTTCTGGTAAATATCTGGGCAGATATTATGATTACTATGACCAAGCTGCAAATAGAGCCAATTTGCCTATTGCTTATTATTATCCACCTAAATGGGCAAGCTCAGATTCAGCTATTGCAGCTTGGAAAGCTTCAGATCCAGTGAATCGCTCGTCAAAGTACCTAACGATATTTAAATATAGTGGATCATGGGAACCTACAACTTCTTCAAAAGATTTAAGCACAATAATTGTTAAAAAGTTTGACGATCCAAAATCACAATTCTCTCAGACCGGAAGTAGTACCCGCGATATTTTTCTGGCTCGTTTAGGCGAAACCTATTTAATAGCTGCCGAAGCTTATTTTAAAGTTGGCGATGCTGCAACTGCTGCTTTACGAATTAATGAAGTTAGAAAGAGAGCTGCAAAAAGCGGGAAAGATTTGTCGATTACTGCTTCAAGTATCGATATGGATTTCATTTTGGATGAAAGGGGCCGCGAACTTCTCGGGGAATATCATCGTTGGTTTGATTTAAAACGTACAGGTACTTTAAAAACCAGAACAAAATTATTTAATCGCGATATTAAAGCTCTTTTCGATAGTGGTGTAGATCCTTTTTCCGGAGCTAATGGTGTGGATAAAATCTTACGTCCTATACCTCAATCCGAAATAGACGCTAATCAGTCTGCAAATTTTCAACAAAATCCAGCATATAATTAAAATGTACAATTACATTATTTTTCTTAAAAGGAGACTTTCTTTGCTAAAGAAGTCTCCTTTTAAGATTAGTATTAAGGTTAAAAAAGTATTTTTACAAAACTTTATTTTAGCTAATGTGAATTCATGACAACGAAATCTTTACTTTTTTTACTGTTGATTTTTATTCTTCCATTTGTTTCAGCTCAAAAAAATAATCAAGAAAGAATTGTGTTTACCATTCAAATAAATTCTAATCTAAAAGCCTCGGAATTTCGAGTTTTTCTGAATTGGAAAGACCTTTCTGCAAGAATCGGCAAAATCGAGAAGCAGAAAATACAAATTTTTGATTTAAAAGATAACAAGGAAATTTTCTACACGTTCATTGCTGATAAAAAGACTGAAGGTGTTTGTTTTACGATTGGCTATGATAAAAATGAAAGCTTAAAAAATAGCAATGAAAGTATTCGGACTTTTGAACTAAAATATAATCCTGACCTTAAAATTAAAGTTGCAACGGATTCCATTATTCCTTCATCAGAAAAAATTACGATAACTTTCCTTACAGAGGCCAAGGATTTCATTGCGTCTCATGGAATCAAATCATGGTCTGAAACAACAGCAAATACAATATTGGATACTTACCCCAATCCAGCTGATATGGAAATTTTTTCCAGAGGGAAATGGAGCTATACCAACGGATATTTCTTAAATGCACTTTCTGATTGTTATCTCCTGAACAAAAATTCAAAATATTCTGATTACATAAAACAATGGGTAGATCTGTTTGTGAATGCTAACGGCATAATTGCTGATTCAAAATATAGATTTGATGATTTCGAATTGGATAATATTGCTCCCGGACGCTTGTTGTTGTTTTTGTATCAGCAAACAGGCGATAGTAGATATGCCAAGGCTGCTGACCAATTGATTGATCAGTTAAACCATCAGCCAAGAACCAGTGATGGTGGCTTTTGGCACAAAAAAGTATATACAAATCAAATGTGGCTCGATGGGATTTACATGGCTGACGTGTATTTAGCTCAGTATGCCTCTATATTTAATAAACCTCAGTATTTTGATGAGGCTGCCAAACAGATGGAGATAATTTACAAACACACTTATGATCAAAGGACTGGTTTGCTTTTTCATGGTTGGGACGAGTCTAAAAACAAAATTTGGGCCGATTCTTTAACGGGCGCTTCCCCTGAAATTTGGGGACGAGCCTTGGGATGGTATTTTATGGCATTGGTTGACGGACTCGATTATTTTCCTGACAACCATCCGGAACGCCAGAAATTACTGCAGATATTTAAAAATTTAGCATCCAATCTGGTTAAATATCAGGATACTACTTCAGGTTTATGGTACCAGATTGTGAATAAGGGTACTTCTCCGGGTAATTGGTTTGAAACCTCATGTTCTGCAATGTTTGCATATGCCCTTGCCAAAGGAGTGCAAAGAGGGTATCTTGGAAAGGGATATCTTCAAAAAGCTAAGAAAGCTTTCAATGGATTAATTGACAATGAGGTCTTTTTCGATGATCAGGGGAAAATTTATATAAACGGCACTGTTAAAGTAGGAACGCTGAGTTTTAGAGCTTCCAGGGGCGATTATGATTACTACATTGGTGTAGATAGAAGGATTAACGATTTTAAAGGTGTTGCAGCATTTTTATATCTTTCGCTTATCCTTAATAAATAAAAATTAAATAATTTAATATCTTATTGTTATGAAATATGTAAACCTACTTATAACATTATTGCTTTGTTATAATTTTGTTTTAGCAAGTAATCAGAAATATAATATAACTGTTTCAAAAGATGCAACCGGTAATTTCAAAACTGTGCAGGAAGCCATAAATTCCGTCACAGATAATCAATCTGCCAGGACAGTTATTTTTATTAAGAATGGTACTTATAAGGAAAAAGTTATCCTCCCTTCGTCGAAAATAAACGTTTCATTGATAGGTGAAAGCGTAGAACACACCATCATTACTTTTGACGATTACAATCCTAAAGTTAAAGGTACGGACACTATAAGTACTTTTAATTCCTTTACTTTTGCTGCAGACGCAGAAGGCTTTATTGCAGAAAATATAACTTTTGAAAATTCGGCTGGTAGAGTAGGCCAGGCAGTTGCTTTAAGAGTAAATGCCGATAAAGTAATTTTCAGAAACTGCCGTTTTTTGGGGAATCAGGATACGCTATTTGCGCATGGCATCGGTCGTGTTTACTTTTCCAATTGTTATATTGAAGGCACAACAGATTTTATTTTTGGTTCTGCAATTGCCTTATTTGAAAATTGCACCTTACGTAGCAAACATGATTCATACATTACAGCAGCTTCCACTCCAAATGGTAATCCTTATGGGTATGTTTTTAAAAATTGCACATTAATTGCCGATACAGGAGTGCATAAAGTATACCTGGGTCGTCCCTGGCGAGCTTATGCAAAAACAGTTTTCATCCATTGCAATTTGGGAGCGCATATCCGCCCAGAAGGTTGGGATAATTGGCGTAGTCCCGAGCGAGAAAAAACTGCCTATTATGCTGAATATCAAAATACAGGACCAGGGGCAAATTTCACGACACGTGTTGCTTGGTCATGGCAACTTACTGACAAAGAAGCATCTGCGTATACAGTTGAAAATATATTTGCCAGAAATTCCGTTCCAATTCCTGTGGGAAAGTGGAATCCAAACGAAAATAAAGAAGTAAAATAAATAGCTTTTAAATAATTAATGAAGATGATAACAAAAGTCCTTTTGTCCTTTGCATGCTTATTTGGATTAATCTCTCAGCAGCAGATAAAATGCCAGCAAGCACAAATTATTGAAGAAAATATGTATAAGAATCTTCCATTTAAAATGGAACAAGTTCAAAAACCCGTTATTCCTTCTTATCAGGTTAATATTAAAACATTTGGTGCTATAAGTGACGGGGTAACTTCTAATACAAAGGCATTTGAAGCTGCTATAGATACTGTTTTTAAAAAGGGTGGAGGTACGGTAATTATTCCTGAAGGACTTTGGTTAACCGGTCCGATCAAACTTAAAAGTAATATTAACCTGCATGCTGAAAAAGGAGCTCTTGTACTTTTTACAAGCGATTATGACGAGTATCCCGTGGTAAAGACGTGGTACGAGGGTTTAAACTGTTGGCGTACCATGTCTCCGATTTATGCCAGAGATGCGGAAAATATTGCTATTACAGGAGAAGGAGTATTTGATGGAAATGGAGAAGCCTGGCGACCTGTTAAAAAATATCTTATGACCGAATACCAATGGCAAAAGTATTTGTCAAGAGGCGGCGGATTAAGCGATGATAAAACCATTTGGTATCCTACCGAAGGTGCGCTAAAAGGTAGCAAAAGCACTACTCCTCCAGGTTTGAGATCAGAAAATGAAAGCAAAGAGATAAAAGTATTTTTACGCCCTGTAATGGTGAATCTGGTGAATTGTAAAAAAGTATTACTCGATGGCGTAACTTTTCAGAATTCGCCGGCTTGGTGTTTACATCCTTTATTGAGCGAAGATATTACGGTAAGTAATGTAAAGGTGGAAAACGAGGAATGGACTGTTAATGGAGATGCTATAGATTTGGAATCGTGCAGGAATGCGTTAATTTACAATTCTGTTTTTGATGCAGGTGATGATGCCATTTGCATAAAATCCGGCAGAGATGAAGAAGGCAGAAAAAGAGGAGTACCCACTGAAAATGTTATCGTTTCCAATTGCATGGTTTATCACGGGCATGGAGGATTTGTTGTTGGTAGCGAGATGTCTGGCGGAGTTCGCAATATCAAAGTTATGAACTGTACTTTTATGGGGACAGATGTAGGCCTTCGTTTTAAAAGTACCCGTGGACGGGGTGGAATTGTTGAGAATATATACATTTCAGATATAAATATGATTAATATTGACAGAGATGCCATTTTATTTGATCTCTATTATGCGTTTTTCGGTAAAACAACCCCTGAGAATTTACCCGTGGCAAAAGCAGATGAAACTACTCCTCAATTTAGGAATGTTTACATGAAAAATATCTTTTGCAAAGGTGCTAAACGTGCTATTCTTTTTCAGGGATTACCCGAAATGAACTTACAAAATATTTATCTTGAAAATTCTGTAATTGAAGCTCAAACCGGTGTCGTTTGTAGTGAAGCAAACCAGATTAGTATGAAAAATGTGCAGGTTTATTCCACGGCTCAGCCAATATTGGATATTCATAATGCGACCAACATTAAAATTGAAAATTTCAAATGTAATGAGGGTCCAGGGACAATCTTTGATATAAGTGGCTCTAAGACAAATAATATATTATTTTTAAATTCAGTAAAAGATAAGCAAAATCTGAAGATTGAGAATAACGTAAGTAAGGGAGCTGTTAAAACGGAATAAGGATTAGCGTTCTAGAAAAATATTTAACTAATTCGTAAAAAGGCATGCGGGTTCTCTTACATTAGTGCCTGGGAACATCTGTGCATAAACTTAATAAAATATTACCCATGAAAAGCAAGCCTGTTTTATTTCTTATTCTTCTATGTATTTGCCTTTCTAGTTTTAAGGTAAACCAAAAGCTTACCATATATATGATTGGTGATTCTACCATGGCCAATAAGGAGCTGAAAAATAACAATCCCGAACGGGGGTGGGGACAAATGTTATCTAAGTTTTTTGACGACAGGATAACGGTGGATAACAGAGCACTCAATGGGCGAAGCTCAAAAAGCTTTATAGATGAAGGACACTGGAAAAAAGTACTCGACAGTTTAAAAGCCGGCGATTATGTTTTTATACAATTCGGGCATAATGATTCAAAACCGGATTCTGCGCATCATACCGATCCTCGCACCACATATAGAGCTAATCTGATCAGGTATATTAAGGAGACACAAGCAAAGGGAGCACATCCGGTTTTGTTTACTTCGATCGTTCGCCGCAAATTCGATTCAGATGGAAAACTTGCTGATACACATGGCGATTATCTTTTGGTGGTTAGGGAATTAGCTACGGAAATGAATGTTCCAATGATTGATTTGGAGCAAAAAACCAGGAAAATGGTGGAAAAATTAGGCCCTGAGGAGTCAAAGAAACTATATATGTGGTTCGAACCAGGCGTTTATGAAAAATTTGCAAAAGGCTCACAGGACGATACTCATCTCAATGTAAATGGTGCAACACAGGTTGCTCAATTGGCTGTAGAAGGGATCAAAGAGTTAAAGCTGGAAATTGTCCAATATCTTAAAAATAAACAATAATAACCATTCTGAACTTCTTGTTAAGGTGAACATGACTGGTGGTTGAGTGCAGTCGAAACCATCCTTCAATGTAATCGAAATCCATAAGCTTTTGAAAAATATGCTTCCGCGTGTTCCCAAACGGGTGTGACTTTTCCAAGGGGTAAAAGCCTTGATAAATTTGTGGTGGTTGGTTATAGTACCATGAAAAAGAGCTATCTGACAGGTGCTGTGGCGTCGTTTAAATCTGCCGATATTGAGAGCACCAGATCTTCAAGGGAAGGTCGCGGGTTTGGATATGGCAGAGTACATGCCAAGCCGATGCATCATTTACTGTTCTTCTTAGCGGAGCCAGATCATTAACAGCGTCGAACGAACCATTTATTTGTGGAGAGTGTCGTAGCCTAACGTCTTTAAATTGCCGCAAAACGGTTTCTACATCTTTCAAAAGATAATTTA
>CAYZNC010000253.1:0-9984 GCA_964478555.1 uncultured Bacteroidales bacterium
ATTAGCTATTAGCTGTTAGCAATTCCTTTAAACTTTAAACCTTAAACTTTGAACTCACTATCCTATAAAGTTCCTCTTAAATTTGGCGATAACTTCCAATTTTTTTTAACTTGTAGCGTTTTAGATAAGTTATAAAAGTTGTAAAGGTAATGTATCTAACTTCTTCGGCTTCCTTTACTTGTCCGTACTAGCGGAACTTCAGTAACTTCTCAAGTTTATTTAACCGATAAATTCCTGTTCTATGAAGAAAATTATTAAGCTTTTCATTTTGATTGTTGTGGTTGGTCTGGGTTTACTTACATGGTATCTTGTGAAACCATATGACAAAATGGATATTGCAAACGCCATTCCCGGTAAACCTGTTTTCATTATAGAAACGGACAATTCATACGAAGCCTGGAAAAAGCTTACCTCCAATGAAGTGTGGGGAAGCTTAAAGAAACACCCTTTCTTTTCAAGCATCGGCAAAGGTGTTGACATGCTCGACACTATTATCCAAAGTAAAGAGAAAATATCAAAATATATCGGATCAAGGAGTATGCTGATTTCCATGCATATTACAGGCCGGAGCACCTATGATTTTATTTATGCCATAGATATCCGTCGTGTCTCTAAGCTTTTAGCTGCACAAGATTTTATTGAGGGTATGGTTGCGGACAAATTCAAGTTAAAAATAAGGAAATATAACAACGTGAGCGTTTTTATGCTTGTAGATACTGCATCCAAAACAACATTGCAAATGTATTTAAAGCAAAATCTCCTGGTAGCTTCTTATAACCAAAAACTTATCGAAGCATCCATCGATCATATCTCCAAACCATATGTGGCCACCGATGCACATTTTACCAGCATTCGCGACAAGGTTAAAGGCGGCCTTTTTCGGATCTATATTAATTACGCTCAATTGGATGATTATACTAACGGTATGCTTTCCTCACCTGATCCCAATATCCGGCAATTAAGTGAAAGTCTCTTCTATACAGGTCTTTCGTTCGATATTGATAACGATAATATGATTCAATGTGAGGGTTATACCAACTTCAATGATTCCATACCATCCAGTTTCCGTGCAATGATGCATTCGGGAGAAGGAAAAACCGGTCTTGCCGAAGTACTTCCGCTAAGAACAGCCTCGTCAGTTTCCATGGGCTTCGACAGGTTTTCCGATTATTTTGACAACCTGATGACTAATCTCAAAGAAGTTCCCAAAAGCTATAATTCCTATCAGGCTAATATTAAGCAGGCTGAAAATTATTTAAACATCGATGTACGCAAAAATCTGATGAACTGGATTGGAGATGAGGCCGCTATGGTTCATCTGGCACCCATGGGATTAGGTAGAAGCAATGAATTCGCCGTTTTCCTTAAGACAAGAGATATGGATGATGCCAAGAAAAACCTGGATATAGTGATGGAACAAATTCGCAAGCGCACACCCGCAAAATTCCAGACTGTTGAATACAATGGTTATAATATCAACTATTTATCCATTAAAGGTTTTTTCCGGATGTTGTTGGGAAAATATTTTCAAAAACTCGACAAGCCTTATTTCACCTACATTGGCGACTATGTTGTTTTTAGTAATCATCCGCAAACGCTTAAGGTAATTATCGATGGTTTTGCAAAAAACACCTTATTATCAAATTTATCCGATTACAAATCTTTTACCAAAAACTTCAGCCGTAAGTCAAGTGTTTTGATGCTTGTAAATACAAGTCAATTTTTTCAAAGTTTACAGGGAATGGTGACCCCCGCAACATGGACTGAACTGCAGGGCAATAAAGAATACATTGTAAGCTTTCCCTATTTCGGATTTCAGATGGAAAAAGACGGTTCGCTTTTTAAAACGAGGCTTTATATAACTTTCAAGAGTGCAAATGCTGTTGATAATGATCAGTCAATTGTTGACACCGCTGAGGAAAACGCGGAAGATACCGTTGGTGTTGTTGTTACCGATCAGGTTGCAGATGAAGTTTCGAAAATGCTGGGTCAAACTGACGACTATGTTCCAGAAAACACAAATGCTCCTGTATATGCGGAAAAATACGCCAATGGTAAGCTCAAAGTGGAATTCGATTTAAAAGATGGCTTCCGCGATGGTGATTACAGGGAATATTATGATAATGGCAATCTCAAAATTAAAGGCCAGTACAAAAAAGACCACAAAAATGGGGTATGGAAACTGTATGCTTTGGATGGAAAGCTTTTGCAAAAAATAAAATTCGAAGATGGTAAAAGAAAATAAAAAAATCGTAACTTGAATTAATTAAGATAATATAGTGAGGCATCTAACCGGCATCATTCCTAATTTTTGGAACATTAAAATAATACACGTGATAGTGTTTATTTTTCTGTCCCTTCATAATGTCGTTAGTTATGGACAGGATAATGAAGTTATCAGTTTTAAAACAATTGCCACTGTTGAAAACGGCAAACTAGTAATAACCCGGTCTTATATTATTCAAATTAATAACAGACGTGGAGAAGATCTGACAAAAATATCCATTCCATTTTCCAAAAGGGCAAAAATTCAGTCGTTGGATGGTTGGATTGAGGACAATCGCGGTAATATCGTGCGCAAGCTGAAAAAACAAAATATTACTGATATTAGTGCAGTGTCGTCCTTTTCACTTTATGAAGACGATTTTGTGCGCCAGTTCGAATTGAGACACAATGAATATCCATACAGGGTTTGCTATAATTATGAAATCCGGTTCGATGAATTTCTAACTATCATTGATTGGGAGCCTTTAGTAGACATTCATACACCCACCAGGAATGCTGAATTAACAATTGAAACACCATTGAATTATCCGGTTAACATTTATCAGCGGGGAGTTGGTAAGTTTACCGTTGATACCGTAGAACAAAAAATTATAAGACGATGGAAAACTGAATGTAAAGAAACCTTCAAACACCAGAATTATGCACCTTCACTCGATGATTTAACACCACTTGTAATGGTGGTTCCACTTAATTTTAAATATGGCATAGCTGGCGATGCAAAGAGTTGGGCCTCATATGGAAATTGGCAGTACAGGCTTAATGAAGGACTCGACTTATTGTCTGACGAGGAAAAAAGCAATCTGGATCGATTATTAAAAGGCATCACTAATAAAAAGGAAATAATCAAAAAGATATATCATTATGTGCAGGATCGGACACACTACGTAAATGTGAGTATCGATATCGGGGGCTTTAAAACTTACCCTGCCGATTACGTGGCAAAAAATAAATACGGCGATTGCAAGGCTCTATCCAATTACATGCAATCGCTGCTTAAACATGTAAACATACCTTCCTTTTATACTAAAGTGATGGCTGGTGAAAATGAATCGGAAATTATCAAACAGTTGCCAGGTCCGCAATTTAATCATATCATTTTAACAGTTCCCCTAGAAAAAGATACTGTTTGGCTCGACTGTACCAATAATACTGCTCCATTTGGGTATCTTGGAACATTTACACAGGGACGCTGGGCCCTGATGGTGGATAAACAGGACAGTAAGTTGATCAGAACACCTTCCTTAAAAAAGCAGGAAGTTCTTGAATTATCCAGTTCCAACATAAAAATAGACCCGGAAGGAAATGCAGTGCTTGATTATTCATTAAAGTCCGGAGGATATACATTTGAACTCCTCAAACAAATCAAAAATGAATTCAACAACAATCAACAGGACAGGATATTAAGAGAAATTATATCCATTGATAATGCAACGGTTAATCATTGGGAAATCAATACTCCTGATAGAGATACAGCTTCGACCTCATTGTTAATGAATTTGACCATCCATAACTTTTCAAGAAAATTGAGTGATAACATCATTTTTAACTTAATTCCTTTGAATATTCCGACATTAGAACAACCCGCCGATCGAAAATTACCACTGCAATTCAGTTATCCGGTTTTTATGATTGATTCTACCACGGTTACTGAACCGGCAGGATACCATTTCACAACTTTACCAAAACCTATCAGCATCATTTCTATTTTTGGCAATTATAATCAGCAATATTCTTTAATTAATCACAAATTAATATCGGTACGTCGTTTTGAATTACATAGTGGTGAATACCCACTCGTCCAGTATCGTGAATTTTATCAATTCTATAAATCACTGAAAGACTCCGAAAATAACAAATTAATACTTGCAAGACTATGAAAACCGCAAAAATGATCTTTCTTTTGGTTATGATAATGCAAACCGATCTTTCTTTTTCTCAGGATTTAATTAAAAAATTTGGAAATCCTGATATTACGGAGCTTACAATGCAATCATATACAAAAGACAAGTCAGCAGAAGCTTTAGTAATATATGATGTTGGCAAGTCCTATTTTGTTGAAAATACGGCTGGGAACGGTTTCAATGTTATTTTTGAACGAACTACCAGGATCAAAATATTTTCCAAAGCGGGGTTAAAATATGCTCAGGTTGAAATACCTTACTATCAGGAAAAAGATATTTATGAAGACGTATATGATATTGAAGGTTTTACCTATAATCTTGAAAATAGTGAACTGAAAAGAGTACCCTTTGATCAAAAACAAGTATATAAAGAAAAATCCACCGAAGCATGGAATTTGAAAAAATTTGCACTACCGGATGTCAGAGAAGGATCAGTGATCGAATACCGTTATAAAATCAACTCTCCTTATAAATTTAACTTGCATGATTGGGAATTTCAATGGCGAATTCCAGTTAAATATTCTGAATATACCGTCCGGATGATTCCTTTCTATACGTACACCAATTTGATACAGGGAGTAGCTAAACTTGATGTTTTTGACTCGTATGAAGATACTGGCATAAAAACCCAATTTGGTAGTGTTTCATTTAATGATATGGTTTACAGATATGGATTGAAAGATATCCCTGCATTTAATGACGAGTCTTTTATCACCTCAATCAATGATTATATCATTAAAATAAATTTTCAATTATCAGGATTTACTGATATGTATGGTACTAAAAGTGAAGTTTTATCTACCTGGCCTAAAATGTGTAATGATTTATTAAAAGATGGGGTTTTTGGTAAATATATGAGTTCTTCGGAAAGTAAAGGCGAAAAATTGCAGGAACAATTCAATTTAACGGGGAAAAAAAATATTGAGGTACTGGAATATCTGGTTGACTATGTTAAAATGAATTACAAATGGAACGATACCTATAGCACACAAACCTTTAAATCGTTAAAGCAATTTATGGAGGAAAAATCAGGAAATTCTGCGAATATAAACTTATTTCTTGCGGGGTTACTTAATTCAGCTAAAATTCAGGCCTTTCCTGTGTTAATCAGCACTCGTGCTCATGGAAAAATAAAATCTGAATTTCCATTTCTTCATTTTTTTAATTCAGTGGTGGTTTTGGTAAAAATCGATAGTACATGGATGCTCACTGATGCAACAGAGCCATTTTGTGCTTTTAATAAAATACCTCCCCAATGTCTTAACGAAAGAGGTTTAATAGTAAAAAAGAATTCGCAGGATTGGGTAACACTTGTAAATAATAGGATTTCGGAGAAAAAATATGAGATGTTACTTGATCTGACCCCCAAATTGGATTCGGTAACCGGTAGATTTTCAATATCGGCAACAGAATATGATGCAATTGATTTGCGGGACAAATATCTGAACTCAAAAAAGGATTTTAAAAAAATAATGGAAAAGAATGGTCTAACAATCAAGGATTCCATACTTGTATCCAATCTCCTGGAGACAAAAAAACCTGTGGTGGTCAGTTTTAATGCATCCATTCAAATCGACACCATTGATGGAAAACTTTTGGTGATGCCATTCTTAAAAGAATCAGTTACCGTAAACCCTCTTAAACAAAGTAATCGTGATTACCCTGTTGACTTTACGTATGCGAAATCCCGTACCTTTGAAACTACCATAAGTATCCCGGAAGGTTATTTTATAAAAAATCTACCTCAAAACGCCTTAATAGACAATGCAAATTATCATTTCTCTTATGAGGCAAAAAAAGTCAGTGAAAAAAGTCTCATCATTATTTCAAATTATACTTTTAAAAAAGCAGTTTATGAGCCCGCAATTTATATTGGAGTGAAGTTCTTTTATGATGATATCATCCGGAAGCTCACTGAACCATTGGTGTTTGAAAAAAAGCAAAAGAGTTAAGTTTGTCAATTATATGGAAGCTACAGCAATCTTCAAAAATATCCTTCCCATTCAGGTTCGTTTTAACGATGTAGATATGATGGGACATGTGTCAAATACCGTTTATCAAAGCTACTATGATTCAGGGAAAGTTCATTATTTCGACCAGGTAATACCGGACATGGATTTTATTCAAACAGGCGTAGTTGGAGCATCTATAAAAATTGAGTATTTGAAGCCAATTTTTATGAAAACCCGCATTCTGGTGGAAACCCGTGTAGCTGCACTCGGACATAAAAGCCTCACCATGGAACATCAATTGGTGAATGAGTACACCGGAGATGTTCTTTCCACATGCACAGCGGTGTTGGTCTGTTATGCCATTAAAGAACAATTGAGCATTCCTTTTCCCGAGCAATGGCGAAAAAACATACTGGCATATGATGAAGGGGTGATTGTGAAATAACCATATAAATTTTATATCAGCGAAGTGGATGCTTCTCAGTCTGAGGGATAGATCAGCAATCGGGGTCAAACATTGCACAAAACAGGAGTTAATATTTTGGATTTCCTTCATGGTTATGAGAGAGCCATGAGGCTGTCTGATCAACTCGAAATAACGTTTGAAACTTGATCAACTTAATGCTTCAATGGAGAAAATTCTTTTTCAGAGAAAACCAGGGCCTCGTATACAAATATATCGGCATCTTTCCATCCGTTCCAGCCCAACCCGGCTTTATCGCGTGCACAATAGCCCAGAAATTCTTCTCTGGTCCACCCTTGGTCAGTGGCCACCTGAGGTAAGAGGGTACCAGCCTTCGAATCCTTTTTAATATAAATACCGTGCTTACCAATAATAATTTCATTAATGGATGATATCTTGCGCATTGGAGTCAATACGGAAATCTCAATTTCAAGCGAATTGATTTCATCGGCAGTTACAGGATTGAAGCGATAATCCTTTGTAGCAGAAGAAATAGCCATCTCTTGTATGGTTTGATATAAAGGTTTATTAGCACTAAACGATCCTATACAACCACGTAATTCTCCCTTTGCCTGAAGGGTAACAAATGCCCCACATGGCTGTTTAAGAACTCCTGTAATTTCTTCAGGATCAATTTGTAATATTTGTTTGTTTCGAATGTACTCAATGATGGTGTTTCGTGCAAGCACAAGGAGGCCTTGTTTTTCCTTATCAGTTAACGCAAACCCAATCTCATCTTCAGCTTTTTTAGGCTCCTCTATAGCTAATGCAACATATCCCACCACTTTTAACTTATCACCATACTCACTATCACCTGAATTCTGATAATCAACTTTTTTGATAGTTACCGATGGTTCGGTGGAAGTCATGTACATAAGCGATAATACCGCAGGCCATCCGCACATACCTGTTAATAAGTTTGGAGTGTTACGGTTTTCAACATCACGTACTGCTTCGATAAGCTGTTCCGGTTTATTTGAAATCACAGCGTCGGCCATGAAAGCATCTACCTTTCGTGCAGTCTCGTAATCAGGATAATGCGTAAAATCGGTACTAAAAATAAAGAGATTCTTTTCGTTGAAATAAGGTTTGAGCGCCTCGCCTATTTTTTTGCATTCCTCAGGCGTTTGCGTTCCCAGCAAAATTGGTACAATGCTGAGCTTGTCATGAAACAGATATTGTAAAAACGGTAGTTGTACTTCAATAGCATGTTCCTCTCCATGCGGAGAAACATTATCCGTAAATATTTTATTGTTTTTTACCAATTCATTACCCAATGGATCGGTTTTAATTCTTCCTAAAGGTGTAATAAAATCTCCTGCCGTGTAAATGGATGCTCCCTTATAAAGAGCCCGATGACTGGAGCCTATAACAAAGATGTGATCATAAGTTTTGGTGGTATCTATTTGGTGAAAAGCAGATGCGGCTACTTTGGCAGAAAAAACATAACCGGCATGCGGACAAACGATGGCAATAACATTTCCCGATGTTTTTTTGGGTTCGGCTTTTGCAAAGGCCTCTTTGAGTGCAGCCAAAAGCGATTGTGAACTGGCAGGATAAAACGTACCCGCTACAGCCGGTTGACGGTCGATTTGTTTAGATAGTTCCACGGTGTTTTTTTTAATTTGACCATTACACGCAGGTATTAAAAATAGAAAAAAAGATAAAAGACAATATTTGACTATCTGATATTGCATTGATGACACGCTAAATATTTGAGCTAAATTACAAAATTATAAGGATATTATGACGGAGCATCATCCGATTTTCCTCCTGCGATAATTGTATTTGGAATTTAAATTTTGTAAATTTATTAAGATGAAGAAAACGACCACTAAATTCAGATTTTCATGATGATCTCTAAAAAATATATCCTGAACCTTTTACATAATGCCACGTAAAAAAAGAAACTGTTTAAACTTTTGTATTATTTTTAAAACCATAAATATGAAAAAGACTATTATTACTTTAATGTTGTTGAGCTTAGTAATTGGATATGCTAGCGCTCAAGATGCTAACAAAAGATTAAAAAGCGGATTTTGGTTAAAAATGGGCTATGATGACCCAATGTCGAACTTTTTATATCCTAAAGGAGCAACTATCAAAGACAGAGCTGCTGATTACGGTGTTGATTTTCAGTTAGGTACCACCTTTTATATAGGCCCCCGTATAGGCGATAAGCTACGTTTTGGACTTGATGCCGGATGGCTGGACTTTAGCTATATCGCATTAAATAGCAACGTTGGTTCAAACGGTATGGACTTTTTTTTAAATGCTTTGGAGGTTGGACCTATCATCAGTTTTGCACCCAACAAGACAATTGCCTTTGATTTGTATGGTCGTGTAGTGCCTAGTTTTTCTTTCATGTATTTTCACTCGGATTACGGCACAACTTCGCAAGATGAGGGATACACAGGTTATAATACAAATGGTTTAATTGGTGCATCGTTCCGGGTTAAATTTTTTGTCGTTGGCGCTGAATACAACTTCGGTGGAATGGAATATCTAAGTACGGAGGACTCCAAATACGGTAATCTGGTTAAAGTAAAAATCAACAACGTAAGAATATTGCTTGGATTCAAATTTTAAAACTTAAAATTGAGAACCACATCATATTTAAATATTCTTAATCAATGAAAAGAGCCTTAATTAGTTTCGGAATACTCAGTTTTATAATTTTAAATGCCGTTGCTCAGGACGATGCTCCAAACAAAAAATTAAAAAGCGGTATATGGATAAAGGCTGCCTATGCAGCTCCTTTTGGGAATTTCATGTATGCTAATGGACAAAGTCACGATACCAAGGCGGCAAATTTCGGAGCCAATTTGCAATTTGGAGCCACTATCTATCTTGGTCCACGAATTGCTAATAAATTACGATTTGGAATTGATGTTTGTGCAGTTGATTTAAGCTATTTCTCAATAAATCCAAATTATTTTAATTCAAATCCAAATTATTTTCCTTTTGAGGGTAGTGATTCCCATAAGGATATGGTAATATTTATAAACTCTTTGGAGGTAGGGCCTAAAATCAGTTTTTCACCAAACAAAAATTTTGCAGTTGATTTGTATTGTCGCATGGTTCCTGGTATTTCATTATTGAATTTCGAAACAAATGCTACAACTGAACCAGCAACAATCAATTATTTAGGACTACAGCTCAATTCTGTATTAGGCATAGCATTTCGAGTTAAAGCATTTGAAATAGGATGCGAATATAAAACAGGCAGAACATCATATGGCAGCAGCTATTCAGATACTTATGGAAATGCAATAAATACGTCTGCATTAAACACAGCAAATCTTAGAATATTAATTGGATTCAGGCTTTAGTGACTGTTAAAAATTCCTCAATTCGTAAACTTAAACCGCTGCCACTATGC
>CAYZNC010000254.1:0-9940 GCA_964478555.1 uncultured Bacteroidales bacterium
TTTAATAACTTATCGATAATTCCCATATATTTACGAGCTTAATTAACACCTGATCTAATGATTGATAAAATTATATATTCTACTCAAAACACCGAATATCTTTCTGCCGAAATCGCACAACTATCAAAAATTCCGTTGGGGAAAATAAATTGGGTGCAATTTGAAGATGAAGAGTTTGAAATTCAAATATGCGACAGGCACGCGCCGTTAAATAAACACGTAATTATTATAGGTTCGGCCGAAACCCTTCGGTATTATGCTGATATAGCAGATCTTGCCAGCACATTTAGGCAACAATACAGAGCTCGCATTGTCGATATAATTGTTCCCTATGTTGGCTATTCCACAGCTGAGCGTTCGAAGCCAAATACAGGTATTTGCCCCAGGGGGATATACAGGGTTAAGAGTTTGTTTGATGCTATGCCTCGTAAGATTACTTTTTTCGACCTTCATGCAGAAGGTATTATGAATGTAGGAGGGAGGCAGGGCATTGCAGAACATTTGTATTCTGAACCGCTGGTCATCGATATTGTCAATGAAATGAAGCGGGAAAATATTGAGCTTATACTGATATCTCCTGATGCAGGGAGAGGAAAATGGGTAAAATCATTAGCAGACAATACCGAACTTCCTCACGATATTATGAGTAAGGATCGATACGGGGTAGACAAGGTAAAACTAGGCGGTGCGACAGCCAAAGTAAAGGATAAGGTGGCTGTTATTTTCGATGACATGATCCGTTCAGGCAACACTGCTATAAAAGCTGCAGAGCAGCTAATGGAAGCTGGGGCAAAAGAAGTAAGGATGATTGCTTCACATGCTATTCTTCCAAAAACTTCTAAAATTGATGCCGAAAAGCGGATGCACGACTCGGTAATTTCAAAAATATACATCACAAACTCACATTCACGTTCACAAACACTAACATGTGCTAAATTTGAAGTGAGAAGCATTGCGGCTTTACTAGCGAATTCTATTTGTTAGATAAAATGACTAAATTTATTAGAATAAATAAAATCTGACATGAAAATAAATAGAAAAACCGGATTAATAAATTTTGTTTTGTCATGCATATTGCCTTTTAGCTTATTATTAGTTGGATCAAAGAGCTTAGCTCTGACCGGTACCACATATTTTATTGATGCCAACAGTGGAAATGATCATAATAAGGGAATAAGTTCGGAAAAGCCATGGAAATCTTTAACTAAGGTTAATAGCATAATTTTTAATGCCGGGGATAAAATCTTATTCAAGGCAGGCTGTACATGGACAGGTATGCTAAGTCCAAAGGGGAAGGGAATCAAAGATAATCCTATTTTGATCGACATGTATGGTTCGGATGGGAAACCCGTTATTGCTGCACATGGTCAAACCAGTGCTGCTCTTTATTTTTTAAATCAAGATTATTGGGAAATTAATAACCTGGAAGTGACCAATAAAGCTGACTCACTTGGTGACTTTCAGGGAATTGCCATTAATGGCCAGGATTATGGAATCATCAATCATATCTATATCAGAAATTGCTATGTACACGATGTAAGTGGAGATGTACGATGGATATCCGGTAAAAAAGAAGGAGATAAAAAAGGAATTCACTTTATGAGCGGATGGGATGCGTCCAAAAAAACAGGAGGAATCATATTTAACGTACTGGAAGGCGCTTCAAAACCTATAAAAACTAAATTTAACGATATTCTGATCGAAAATTGCAGAATTGAAGATTGTTCATTTGGAGGAATTATTTTCAAACAGTTGGATGGGCATGTGCATTGGGGTATTCGAAAATCCGATATGGATACTACATGGTATCCGCATACCAATATTATCATTAAAAATAACTATTTGAGTCAGTACAAGACTGATTATGGTTGTAATACCATTTATGTTACTGATGCTAAAAACGTATTAATTGCAAACAATGTTTGTGCAGGAGCTGGAACTTGTGCCATTGAAGCCTATTATGCTGATAGTATAAATATCAGTGGGAACGAAACTTTTGATACCAAAAAGAAGGCTGGTGGGGCTGATGCTAATGGTATAGACCCCGATAAAGGAACAACAAATATATTAGTACAACATAATTATGTGCACAATAATGTTGATGGTATACTGGTATGTCAGTTTGTTTTTGGTAATTCGATTGTAAGGTACAATATTGTTGAAAATAACAGCAGATACCAAATCTATCTACATTCGAATTCGAAGTCCTCTTCATCTATTTATAACAATATATTTTTTAATGATAAATTTAATGCTCAGATTGTATATGGCTATGGAGAATTTATCAAAGGTAAATACGAATTTATAAACAACATATTTTATTCGATAAAAGATAATGCAGGTCTTACAACTGGTGGGGGGATATCTTACATGAATAATTGCTATTATGGACCAACTGTTACTGCTCCATCCGAGGATATTCATAAAATAACGTCAGATCCTAAAATGCTTAATCCCGGACAAGGAATAAGAGGAAATACAAAAGAGCTAGAAATTGAATCGCTCAGTGGGTATACATTGTCTCATGATTCTCCTTGTATCAATACGGGAACTGTAATTCCAAACAATGGCGGAAAAGATTTCTGGGGAAATAACTTGTATAAAGGGAATCCCGATGTGGGGGCTCAGGAAGTCCAGTAAAAACTGATTGTTAACAGTCCCGGGGAAAATCATTTTTCATAAAGCGCTTCTTCGTTATAGATTCCATCTGCAATCAGTGTGGTCTTAATATTATTTTTATCAACCATAACGGGTGCAAAAAGTATACTTGTCACATTTTTTTCTCCATTCCACATGGTTGTGGTTGTTTCATTAATTTTATTATTTGAAGCAAGTGCCATTGCCAATTCCGCCGTTTTGTAAGCAAGCTTAATAATAGGTTTATAAACCGTCATCGTTTGATAACCCTTGATAATGTTTTTGCAATTTTTGAGTTTAGCATCCATTCCTGTTAGCAAAACTTTCCCCAAAAGGTTATGCTCATTTAATGCATCTAGTATACCTGAAGACATCAGGTCGCTTGAAGATAATATAGCATCCGGGGTGTCCTCACATGATAAATCAATAAATTTATTTATTTTACTTTTAGCATTAGCATCTGACCAATCTTCAACAAATGTGCTGTACACTACTTTAATTTTTCCCAAAGCAATAAGAGGTTCCAAAACGCGAAGTTCCCCTTTATTTATTCCTCTGGCATTTTGGTCTGTTTTGTCGCCGTTAATCATGATATATGTTCCCTGAGGTTTATGATCTATGGCATACTTGGCAATTATGTCCCCGATTTTTTCATAATCAAATGAGACATAATAATCCAGATCGCAATTTCTGATGAGGCGATCAAAAGCAATAACTAACACTTTGTGTTTATGTGCTTCGCGAACGATAGCAGCGGCAGTGTATAAGTTTGCAGGGCTAACAACCAAAACTTTTACATTTTTTGCAATCATATCCTTTGCCTGCTTTATTTGCCGTTGATCATCCAATTCTGCCGAGGCAACCATAACCTCCCCTTTTAATTCAGTAACCTTAGCAGTTATGCAGTCAATTTGTATTTTAGTTCGTTCATTGATAAGTGAAAAGAGTAATCCGATTTTTATCTTTTTATCATTACACGAAACCATGCTAACAAGAATGATCAAACACAAACAATATAGTGTGATGATTTTTAACATACGCTATTTTTTGATTATTAAGTTACCAATAACTTTTTTTATATCCTAGTGGGGCTTTGATATAATTAATTAGTTAAGAAACATTGGATTAATTAATGCGAATGTGCCAAATATCTGGATTAGGACACAAAGCCAGGCATTTGCTGGAAGCAAGCAAATGATTGCAGCCCTCAAGTTTTATTATGAGAAAGTGCCGGGACAAGACAAAATTTATTTTAAACTGCTTCAAAATATTTGGGGTCTGAGTCTGCGTTTTTGACTTATCCCAAAATTTGCTCTTTCATTTGCAAATACTTCTTTGTAAAATAAATGCCATTCTGTGCTTCACGCAGGTCGAAGCCAAAAGCGCGTTTGCTTACTGCGATGATAGGGGGTGCCTGGATCCGTTTAAAATAATTGATCTTATAAAGCTTCCATTTGTGTTCCAAGTCGGCAACAAAGGAAGCCGCATCATTAAAATGGTTATCTATTAATTTCTGATCGCACCGTAAAACCTGGCATAAGGTACCGTCCATATAATAACGAAGTATATCCTCGGGATCCAGCCGGAATTCCACAAAAGCCCGCACCAATTTATCGTGATAAGGATAAAATATCGGATCGCCCTTGCCTTCATCAACATTTTGATCGGTGCTTAGCTCTGCCGATGCAGGGATATTAAAAATAGTGTCGGGTATCACCGCTTTTTTCTTATTAATAAAACGAGCTAAATCATAGACTTCCATTTTATATAGATCGGCTATTGGCGCAATCGCTCCATTTACATCACCATACAAGGTGGCATATCCGAAAGCGGTCTCCGTTTTGTTGCCATTATTTACAAAAACTGCACCCAAAGCGGAAGCCGCACCTGCAAGCACCCTGGAACCCCTGTCTCTGGCTTGGATATTTTCTTTGTTTACTCCCACGAGTTTTAGGGGTGTAACTTCTTTTGAACCGTTTAATCGCTCAAATATAGTTGATTCCAACTGCTGAATGGTGTTTTCAAAAGAATTTTGTATAGGAATGGTGGCATAAGATATTCCCAGATTTTTTGCCAGTGTATGAGCAGCGCCTTTGGTGGTTTCGGAGTTAAATTGTGATGGCATGTTAATCGCATAAACGTTTTCTGCGCCCAGTGCTTCTGTTAATAAAACGGCACTCAAAGCTGAGTCGATACCTCCACTCAATCCTATCGCGACTTTTTTATTGGGTAAACTGGAAAAGAATTTGCGTATACCATAAATAAGCCCCTTATAGAGTTCTTCTTTGTCCTTTTCATCACTTATTATTGGATTAGCGAGGGTTTCCGTTGTGTCTCCAAACAATGTTGCCTTAATGGTCTCTTCCGTATAATCCGTGGCCACTTTAAGCAATGAACCATCGGGATTATATATCGTTGAATTGCCATCGAACAGAAAAATATTTTTTCCGTTGTTCTGTATGCCAATATTGTTGGCATACACAAAGTAAACAGGATTGTTCTTAATACGATCCCTAACCACAGAATGCCGTTTGTTGTTTTTTCTCCATGTCCAGGGAGAACAGGAAATATTCACGATCATTTCAGCACCTTTTTTTAACAGCAGGTCAATGGGGTTGATGGTATAATCGTCGCACCACATGTCCTCACAAAGAATAAGCCCTAACTTTTTTTGGCTGTCATGCAGTGTAATTTCGAAAGGGATAAATATGTCTTTAATTTCCAGAGCGGTATCCTGAGCTAGTTTTCGAGCAGAATAAAAATGACGTTCATCATCAAACTCTCTGTACTTAGGCATGAGAGTTTTGTGGACACAACCTGTTCCAATGTACTTTTTATTTTGGGCAATAAAGGCTGCATTGTATTTTCGAATCCTGCCGTCCTCACTTCTCCGGGTAATATCCAAATCGATATTTCCCCAAATAACGGTGATGTTTTCGGTGGCATTTATAATTTCTTCATTATAAGCATAGCAATCACTGATATATGCTGAGTTTTCCCATTCATCGCCAATTAAATACCCGGGTACCGCCATTTCCGGAAATACGATAAGATCGTCTCCCTCTTTTTTGGCCTTTTCAATCCCCGCAATAATCTTCTTTGTGTTGATGTCGGGATGTCCGGCTATTACATCAATCTGGGCAACGGCAATTTTTATTGCTGACATGTTATTTTTTATTAATTAAATACAAAACCTGATTCTCTAAAAGTAACAAACCTGATCGTGTTAAGAAAATTTCCGATTGGGAAGTACATTCCTTGAAATCGATCGAATCAATCATTGAGAAATCGGGTGCTCTCAGGATTTCTATCTTCCCATCTTCCGGAACAAATACAAACGATTCGTCGGCGTTTTGTTTCACTGCAAAGCTAAATATTTCTTCAGTTTCTTTACACATTTCAAAATTCAATCCATCAATACAACACCATTGATGGATTATTTTTTCGTTTTCGAGATAGGTAATCACACCTATATTGCCCTTCATAGTCAAGCTTTTAGCATTTACAGGCAATTTTACTGCATTAAAAGTGTCACCATTTCTATAGTGAGTTCGTGCAATACCACCGGTCAATTGTATGGGGCTATATTCGAACTTAAAACCTCGTCCCCATGAAGGCGTTTTGTTCCATGCCATATTTTGGTTCACAATTTTATCCGGATGGATATGGTATATGTGATCCCAGTCTACCCCAAAGAGCATATGATCAACCTGAATATATCTAAAATGTTCGGGTATTTCAAAATTGACTATCTGCTGATTCTGATGATATACCTTGTTATCCTTTACCAGAAGTATATTCTTATTTCCAACCCAGAGGTATTCATAACCGGCATTGTCAATTTTCCCGGTTAGGTTAAGGGTACCGGAAAAGACACTTTCGTATAGTTCAGTACAAACGGATGTTTTAACATACCCACATGTTTCGTTGAAATAAAATTCCTGCACATGGTCGGCAATGACTTTTACGGTTATATAGGCATGACTGGTTTGAAGAACTACCGGTTGTTTTTTAACTGTAATGATTTGGTCAACGTGGATCAAAAACCGTTCACCGCCTTCAAATATGCGTTTAAATTGCGATTCAAGTACAGTATTTCCAATGGGCTCGTAAAATGCAGGAATGATTAGATCAGCATCGTTACTTAGGACGGATATTCGTTTGATCGCTCGTTCTTCTAAGAGTTTCCAGGTTTTGTGGACGCCTTTGTATGGATGCACAAATGTGAATAGTCTGAAAATATTGACGGCCAGGGCATAATAATCACTTTCGCGGTTTACCACTCCCATGTAATAATGATCACGAATTTCGTCGAGAAGTCTGCCTGAGTGCTTTAAAGCTGGTGTTTCGAAGCTATCTACATCAATAATCCGGATGTCTCCTTTTGTATTCACGAAAATATTATATGGATTAAAATCACCGATCACAACGTTTTTACTGTGGGCATTTTCAACCGCCAATGTCAGTTCTTTGGATATCTTATCTTTGATGGCATTGTTAATTCCCTGTTTAGTACATTGGCTTTTGGTAAATATCTGTGAAATCCTGAAAAATGAGCTATCGAGAAGCGGCATGCTGAACCCGGTGAGCATACCGTGCTGATTGTAGAATAGGTCCAGCGGTTTGATAAACTTGTTGTTAAGTTGCGATAAATAGTTCCAGGCATCACGCGTTAAACCTGGCATGATACCATCGTGATAAATCTTCAGCACCAGATTTTTATCCTTTGGATGAGGTATAATGGACCCTTCGCCACCTCTGTCGATTTCCTGCGAAGAATCAGCCTGCAATTGCAGGTTACCGTTGGAATTATATAGTTTTATTTTACTCATCGTTTATAACCCTTATCACCGTTATATCATCATCATGCTCATATCCTTTATTCCTGATAATATTGAGTTTTCTTTTAAGGGCTGCAGGATTCTTATATAAAAACGTATCCTGTGCTATGTAGCTTTCTATGTCAAAATCAGGCTCTTTATTATCTGTTTTTTTAAAAGAGAAAATGCCATCGGTTGAAATGCTGAAATCTTTTGTTTTTACGCTGAAAGATTTTTTCCTGTTCCAGTAAGCTAGGAAGCTATGGTCTTCAACGATTTCATTAAGCGAGTAACCCAAATAGTCAGGCATATTGGCTTCATCATTATTATGGATTTCCAATATTTCCCGGTTTGAATAAGCGACACCATCTCCAAAAAACTTTACCAATAAGTTTTGACTATCAATCTCATAAAAGAAAAGAACTGCAGTCGATAAAGTCTCATCCATGCCAAGCCCAATGAGATTAACGGCTTTATAGATGTTTTCAAAAAATTCCTCCACTACAGCGGGGAAGCTGTTAAGGCTAATGTCATCCTTCATTTTATGGATGGTTGTTTTGAATAAATTGGCAAATAACTTTGAGGCAAAGTAGGAATCTTTGCCGGAGCTACAACCATCAAACACACCGCCAATAACGGCGTGATCTGTTTGCTTGTAGTAATAATTGTCCTCATTACAGTCGGGATGAGCAACACCTCTTCTTGAAACCGCAGAAATATAGATCATGATTGATAGGTATTTAGGCTGTAGGCTATAGGCTGTAGGAAAATACTATGGCCTATAGTCTATCTACCTTAGGTTATTTATACGAGAACGTAGACTGTGTGCTGTTGTGAAATTTCTACAGCCTATTAACCTATGGCCTACGGTCTATACTTTTTAAAACACTACCTGCGTGGCCCCAGTGGAACTTTTCGAAATAGAAGCGGATATAAACCCGATCATTTTCCTGATTTCCTTGCTTGAATTGCCGATTCTTGCGAGGTGTTTTATCCCCATTTCTTTCTGGGCGTATTCAAAGCTTGCATTGTTACCTACACCAAACAAGATGGTTTCGAAACTGAATTCGTTTTTTTCTCCTTGCATGATGGCTTTCAAAATGTCTTTCACCTTCTTAGCCCCATTATGCGAGAAGTTGTCTTCTCCATCGGTTATGGTGAAAATGAGTGTTTTGCAGTTGACTCCTGAATTTTCGAGATTGGTGCGATAATTTACGGCATTTGTTATTCCGTACAAAACGGCATCGAATAACGCTGTTCCAGACCCGCAAGGTCTAAAGGTGATCTTATTCAAATCAATCGAATTAACAGGTTGAAAGCCGGTGCGAACGTTAATTGTGTCGTTGAATTCAATAATAGAGACCATCAGTTTTTCCGCTACATGACTCCGTTGCATTTCTTCCAGAAAATCTTTAAATGCATCATTTAGTTCATTTATGTAGGTACTTACCGAGGGAGACACATCTACAATCAGCACAGCATTGATGGTTTCGTCCGACGATATGTCCTGAGGATCGAAATTACCAAAATCAATATTGAAATCGGGAAGATTAAAGTTGTCCATATAGTTTGTTTTTAAGTGGCGGAATTAATTTTTATTATAAGGCTGTGGGGGTTTAGACTTTAGGCTGTAGTCCTATAGCTTGAAACCATTATAAAGTAAGAAATTTTCCTTTAGCCTAAAAGCCTACAGTCTAAAAGCCTACCTACAGCGTTATCTCCGTGCTCTTTGCAAACCGAATACCCATTGCTTTGGCCTTGGCGTAAATAGGATCGCCTAAATGACTAAGACCGGTGACATCCGACATGCAATCTTCGAGAATGATGAACTTACCAGCCAGATTTGGTGCTTCTTCCATGGCTTGCTTAAGACTATTAGCCACACAGTGCGATTTGGCTTCTCCAACCAGGTATACGTTTTGATATTTCTCCAGGGTATCAATCAATGCTTGGTTTAACTGTGTTTCCGGCCGGTTTGCGACCGGTACATTGGCTCTGAATATGCCAAAATGCTCGGTAAGCGGGTAAGTTCCTTTGGCAACCACATGGTAAAATTTACCATCGCGGGTCCAAGCGATTAAGGCTTCCATGATATTATCGTCAAGTGCAGCCCCTCTCGAGCCAATCAGGCAGTGGTATGGCCATATGAAATGACCAAATTCACCCTGCCTTTCAAGTGTTTCAACATAATTGATGGCTTCTTTAGGGAAAAACCGCGGACTCCATTTCCCGTCTTTTATCTCCTGCGCCGTAATGGGTGTAAATGGGTTGGGGAAGTTTCCGTTTTTATCCTGCCAGAATGAAGGATGCGAAATATCATTCACCGGATGGTTATCCATGGTAACGGAAATGTGGTCGATCTGGTTTTTGTTGGCTTTGATCCATGTTGCAAGTCGCTTCATGTCCGCATCTGCTCCTGCTACAAACAATGCTCCCTGAGGATTACAGAAATCGTACTGAGCATCAATGATTAATATTGCATT
>CAYZNC010000255.1:0-9843 GCA_964478555.1 uncultured Bacteroidales bacterium
CCTTTTGGCTACGTGTCATAGCTAGCGAAGTTACCACAACTTCTTCCATTTGTTTTGCTTCCGGACTTAAAACAGCATCAATGAGTTGTCTTCCACCAACAAGTGAAAACTCTTGGCTTTTCATACCCACAAAACTGATAATAATTGTTTGCGCATCTGAAGGAACAGAAATAGAATATTTTCCTTGAAAATCTGTTGTGGTGCCTACTGTTGTTGTCCCTTTTACCTGAACTGTAGCACCTGGTAGCGGTTGTCCATCCTCTGAACTAGTCACCGTACCTGTAATTTGCACCGTTTGCGCAGAGGCGAGATATGCTCCCATGAACGCAATAAATGCAAGTAGCATAGTAAGTTTTTTCATAGATTTAGATAATTTAGGTTTATATTAGCTAGCTGTTTATTAAATCAACCATATAAGTTGGAACGTAACACTATTGCATTCAATAATATACTATTCTTTATTTGCTTATACCCTTGTTTAATAAGAATTCCTAAAAAATAAACTTAAGAACTTAGCAAAAATAATTATTCTTTTGTAATACCAATAAAATTTTAAAACTTAAATTTTTTAGGAGTGAAAGATTTAAATTAAAAACATAAACAAGAATATTGCTTTATTATTTAAAGAAAAACTCCAAAATTCGTTTCGGGTAATCAAATTCGGATAGTTCGCTAAGACCAAGATTTTTTACTAACTTAAATAACATTTCATCTTTTTCTAATGCGGTAACATTACATTCCGGAAAGAAAAACTTACCGGCTGCCAAAAAAACTTCCAAGGGTACCAATCCTATTATTTCCGAACCGGTAACCCTCGTACCATATTGCAGCGCTTTTTGCCTTATGGCTTCGAATACCAGGTGAACAGGGGCCTGGTGCATGTCTGTTATGTTGGTAGAAACCTGTACTCTGCCTATTTCCGGCAAATACCATCCAATTGCTTTTAATCCTTTGAAAGTTCCGGGAACATGTATTTTTCGGGAAACTGAGGAATCAGTTGGTCCCGCCAGTGGTTTGGTAAGCTCATCAACCGCTGTCCATTTTCCACTTTCACGGATATCGGCAGCAATGGCTTTGGCTATATTAACATCATTCGTGGCAAGGTTAACATTATAGGCAATCAGAAAATTACGCGCACCAACCGCTACAGCACCAGATTTTTCATTAAACTCAACAGGACCGAAATCAGGTTTCCATTTGGGATCAGCTAGTTTCCGTGGTAAATTTTCATACTCTCCTGCCCTGCAATTGGCAAGATTGCGCCTCTTTTCATCAAATGCGGCATATTCGTAACAAAAAACATGAATGCCAAGTTCACTACCAATACGTTCTCCCAGTTTATGGGCATATACTATCGTCTCCTCCATAGTAATACCGCTTACAGGCACCAGTGGTAACACATCCGTTGCACCAAACCTGGGATGAACGCCATGATGATTTCTCATATCGATTAATTCTGCTGCCTTTTTCACTGCCTGAAAAGCAGCTTCCACAACAGCTTGATGTTCCCCGGCAAAGGTCATTACGGTTCTGTTGGCATCGTAACTTGTATCGATATGCAAAAGCTTAACGTCCTTTATTTTTTTTATTTCAGCAGCAATCGCTTCAATCTTTATCAGATCTCTGCCTTCGCTAAAGTTTGGTACACATTCGAGCATAACAATGAACAATGAAAATACAATTAACAATGAGTAATGAGAAATGAACAATTCTCTCAGCGAAATTAATGATTTATTCTTTTCACTAATTCGAAATTATTAAGTTCTTTGCTCAATGTTCATTGTAAATTGTTCTTTGTCTTACGGGCATTCATCGAAGCTCTTATCGTATTGCATCATGGCTCTTTCACTCATACCCATGCTTGAGAAACCTCCGTCGTGAAAAAGGTTTTGCATGGTTACTTTACGTGTAAGATCAGAAAATAAGGTAACGCAGTAATCGGCACATTCCAGTGCATCGGCATTTCCAAGGGGCGACATCCGTTCGGTAAAATCGATCAGCGAGAGCATGCCTTTAACACCACTACCAGCCGTTGTTAATGTGGGTGATTGTGAGATGGTATTGATTCGTACTTTCTTTTCAGTTCCATATATATAACCAAAGCTGCGGGCAATGGATTCTAATGCAGCCTTGGCATCGGCCATATCGTTATAACCAAACAAAGTACGTTGTGCAGCCACATATGACAATGCCACCACAGAACCCCATTCATTAATAGCATCCAATCTGCGGGAAACCTGCAGCAGTTTATGAAAGGAAAGCGCCGAAATATCAAGTGTCTTTAAATAATATTCGTAATTGATCTGATCATAAGGTACACTTTTTCGAACATTGGGGGACATGCCTATCGAGTGGAGAATAAAATCGAACTTCCCGCCCAGATGTTCCATGGCTTTAATAACAAGATTTTCCAAATCTTCCACACTGGTGGCATCTGCAGGTATAGCTATCGTCTGGCATTTTGTTGCTAACTCTTTAATTTCACCTAAACGCATAGCCGCAGGCGCATTGGTTAGAACGAATATCGCTCCTTCTTCAAAAGCTCTTTCCGCAACTTTCCATGCAATTGAATTCTCGTTAAGCGCTCCGAAAATCAATCCTTTTTTACCTTGTAATAAATTGTGATTCATATTTTACAGTTCAAAGTTAAAGTTCAAAGTTAAAGTTTAAGTTGGAAGTAGTCAATTAATTTTGAAGTTTAAGATCTTTTGTTCTTCAAATTTAATTGACTACTTAAACTCTTTCCTTCCTATATTGTTCAAAGTTTATCAGTAAAGAAGTTACAAAAGTTAATTAAAATGCTGAGCATGAAAAATTTTAGCTCAAAAACTTTTGTTCTTTTTAAAGCTTAGTTAATTCCAAGAAGTGTTTTGGCATTGTTGATTGCGGCTTCGGAAAGCTGCTCGCCGCTGAGCATTCTGGCAATTTCTATAATTCTTTCGTCAGGTTTTAATTGTTTAATCAAGGTCTGGGTTTTGTCAGTCTGGTCGTGTTTGTAAACCAAAAAATGATTAACACCTTTACTGGCAATTTGGGGAAGGTGAGTTATGTTGATTACCTGCGTATTTTTTGACATATTAAAAATAACATTTCCCATTTTATCGGCAATATCGCCGGAAACACCCGAATCAATTTCGTCAAAGATAATGGTAGGTAGCGTTATAGCGTCGGAAATAATTGACTTCAGGCTAAGCATCAAACGAGACATTTCACCACCTGAAGCAACTTTTGAAAGTTCCTGCACCGTACCTTGTTTATTAGCAGAAAACAGGAATCTGATTTTATCTTTTCCGCTTGAAGTAAAATCATCGAGCGGCGCAATATCAACATTGAATAATCCGTTAGGCATGCCCAATTGTTTAAGTACATATTGAACACTGTCCTCAATCATGGGAATAACATTTTTCCGGTTTGTTGAAATTTCAATGGTGATAGCCGTCAAATTTTCCAGTACCTGATCGATCTCTTTTTTTAATTTATCGAGATTAAATTCGGCGTTGGAAACCTCATCAACTTTCTTCTTAAGATCATCTTTAAAAGCAATCAATTCACGGATGTTTGCCACCCTATGTTTTTGTAAAAGTGAGTATAATAAATCGATGCGCTGCTTTACAAACTCAGCTCGTTCAGGATCATGCTCAATATGCTCGGAAAGGTGCTCAGTTTCGTGAGCAATGTCCTTCATTTCGATCAGTATACTTTCAACACGTTCTGAAAGACTGGCCGATGGTTGATAGATGCTTTTTATTTTGCTTAATTGATGAAAAGCATCTTTCAGCATGGTAATAATAGAATTGCTTTCGCCTGAAATTAATGTGGATGCAGTTGATAAGGCTGTTTTTATCTCTTCCGAATGCGTTAAAACTTTAATTTCCTGTTCTAACGATTCCTGTTCATCTTCTTGCAGGTTAGCAAGATGCAACTGATCGTACTGAAATTTAAAGTAATCGAGATCGGCCTTATTTTTTTGCGATTCATCAAAAATACGTTGATATTGGCTCTGGAGCGTTTTGTAGGTATTATAGACTTCACGGTATTTTTGCAAACGGTTGTTTTGACGTGCAAAAGTATCAAGTATTCGCAATTGAAACGCAGGCGTTTCGAGATATATGTTCTGATGCTGTGAGTGAATATCGATAAGATGTTCGCCTAAATCCTTTAAAACCGAAAGATTAACAGGAGTATCATTTACAAAGGCTCTTGATTTGCCGTCTGGACTGATTTCACGACGGATAACGGATGTATTGTCAAAATCGAGATCGTGTTGCTTAAATAAGTCTTCTAGCCCATATGCATTGAGCATAAAGGTACCTTCCACAATGCATTTTCGTGAGTTATCAAGCAATACAGAAGAGTCAGCACGTTGTCCGACTATAAGCGATAGGGCTCCAAGAAGGATCGATTTCCCAGCTCCTGTTTCACCGGTAATAATCGACAAACCATTCGAAAAATCAATATTAAGTTCCTGGATAAGTGCGTAATTCTGAATAGTCAGCTTAGTTAACATGCTAAATCAGCTTTGTTTCAGGTTGTAAAGTTAATTAATTTGAATTATTTCTAACCTTATTTTTTCTTTTCAACCTTCAAACGACCCTTCGACTCCGCAAAGGGTCCAGGTCAAACTCCTCACCGAGATGATCGAAACCGGTGGTTGAGCGGAGTCGAAACCACTATGAGATGAAAATTCCGGACTCCTTTCGACTCCGCTCAAGGAACGGAGAGCCAGCTGCACCTACGGCTACGATAACTGAATGAAGACCTGGTAATTGAATCCGCCGGTGGTTGAGCGGAGTCGAAACCACTTCAATGCAAAACGAAATTTGTATTCTATTCAAGGCCAGATACCTCTTGCAATTTTACGGTTGTCCTATTCTTTGATACTTGGTACTGTTGGCGGGGTCAATTTCTTTTAAGATCGCTAATACGCGGGTCTTTTCTTCGGGAAATGATTCTGAAAAAATATTTACAAACTCATCACTTTTGGTATCAAAAACAACCTGCATGAGATGCATATAAGGATCTGGTTTGTTGCGATATACTTGTTGCAGAAGTTTTAAATCTTCCGCAATTTCGTCACGTCCTTCAGTTGGTTTTTCAGCCATCATATCCAAACCCTGGCGATGATATTTATAAATAAACTCTGTTACCGGTCTGTATTTCTCATCTAATAAATTCTGAATCAACCAATAACGACTCTTATTGCTGGTTGCATCATAGGCTTTCCAACCTTTTTCTGCGGTACCCTGTGCATTGTTAACGACTGTTTCGGCCTTATGAAGGTAATCGAGTCCACCATTATAGGCATAGGAATCATAATCCAGGCCCACAATGATATAAGCATAATAAGCCAGTAATGATGTGAGATTGGAGGTAAATGAGGTCTCGCTGAAATCAAGTGGTTCGAACTCCACATAGGTAAATTCTATGTTTTGGTCCATATAATTTAGTAAAACCGTATTATACGAAGAATTAAAAACGGGACGACGGGCCTGAACCTGCAATGTACCTTTAAAATCAGTACCTGTATTTTCTTTTATATTAAAAAGCATGTTGCATTCGATACGTTCTTCATTGGTAAACATATGATTTGTCCAGTTACGGTTATTCATAAACTCGTACATCGCCTTTTGAAGTGTTTCGAATATCTTTTTATTTGTGCCCTGAATTTGTTCAGCAACAACCTGCACGTTACATTTCAATTCCTGCGAAAAATTGACGGAAGGTAAAAGAACTGTCAAGCATAAAATTCCAATAATAAATCTGTTTCGCATAATTAAAAAAGTGTTACCAATTTGTTAACAATATCAGTAGCTATTTCTGCTTTACTTTTTAACTCTGATTTTTCAATATTATTGTGTTTGTCGATGATGGTAACTATATTAGTATCCACCTGAAAGCCGGCGCCTTTGTCCTTTAGCGAGTTTAAAACAATAAAATCAAAATTTTTACTTTGTAATTTTTTTTGTGCGTTGGCCACTTCATCATCTGTTTCCAGGGCAAAACCCACCAAACGTTGATCAGGACGTTTTAATTCACCAAGGCTGGCAGCAATATCGGGTGTTGATGTTAATTCAATTTGAATATTTTCTTTGCTTTTCTTAATTTTAGAAGTCGAAGGTTCCGCGGGTGTGTAATCTGCAACGGCAGCCGAAAGAACTGCGGCATCCATAGCGCTGAATTGATTTAGGCATGCAGCATGCATCTCACTGGCGGTATTTACTTTGATAAGGTTAATATCAGGATGTTGCGGTGCAATATTAACAGGACCGCTAACAAGTGTAACGTTTGCTCCACGGGAACAAAGTTCATCCGCTATTGCAAACCCCATCTTACCGGAGGAATAATTTCCGATAAAGCGCACGGGGTCTATTGGTTCAAAGGTTGGACCTGCGGTTACCAGTATATTCTTTCCCGTCAAATCCTTCCCTGATTTACTAAAGAAACAAAGGATAACTTTTAAAATATTCTCTGGCTCTTCCATCCTGCCCTTACCCTCAAGTCCGCTGGCAAGTTCACCACTCATCGGTTCAATGATTGAATTGCCGATAGATTTAAGGATTTTTATGTTTTTTTGGGTTACGGGGTGAGCATACATATCTAAATCCATAGCAGGTGCTATCACAACCGGGCATCGGGCTGATAAATAAGTTGTGATTAATAGATTATCCGCTATACCATTCGCCATTTTAGCAATGGTGTTTGCTGTGGCAGGAGCAATCACAAAAAGATCGGCCCACATACCCAGGTCTACATGACTATTCCAGTCCCCGTTTTCAGGGTTGAAAAAATCTACCAGTATTGGATTTTTGGAGAGTGTAGCTAGGGTGAGCGGGGTGATAAATTGCTTTGCGAGTGGGGTCATAACAACACGGACTTCGGCGCCATGTTTCACTAATAAACGGATAAGAAAAGCAGCCTTATAAGCTGCTATTCCACCGGTAACCCCTATTAAAATATGTTTACCTTTCAGGTACATTAAAGTTTATTTAATCACCTTCCTGCCGACCCCTAAATCTTCGCCTGCTGGTGGAGACATCCTTGAGACAGTCACTAAATCAAATTAATTCTGAGCTGGCTTGGAAGGATTACGAGCGTAAATTTCGTTGTCGAAAAACTCTTGCAAAGAAATTAACGTCGGTTTTGGAAGACGTTCGTAAAACTTTGAAATTTCAATCTGTTCACGATTTTCAAAAACTTCCTCAAGGTTATCTGTATAATAAGCAAATTCTTCAAGCTTACGGTTCAATTCCTGTTTCATTTCAACGCTTATCTGATTTGAGCGTTTAGCAATGATCATAACAGTTTCATAAATATTGCCAGTGGGAGCTTCAAGCTTATCCAAATCCCTTGTAATGGTTGTAGTTGGTGCTTTCGACTTTTTGTAATCCATATATTTAAATTATTTATTTTTACAAAGTTATGATAAAATTAACAATTATTTTATCATTTTTTCTGAATTCCGGTAGATATTATCGGCATCATCCTTGTATTCGCTTTTGGGAAATTCTGAAATAAAGGAATAATATTCATCAACCGTTTCCTGGTAACGTTCCTTCTTCTTGATTTCGATGCTGTTTTCTGCAAGTAAAAATCTGGAACTCAATACATACCACATTAATTTTTCGCGGTGTTTTGTATTCGGAAATTCTTCCAGGCTGTTTCGTAATGCAACAATGGAAGATTTATACATGCCCAGATCATAATACAGTTTTGCGCCATAAAAAGATTTATCCACTAATTTATCCCTGAGTTCCGTAATCAATTCATTGCTTTTGGCAGCATAATTACCAGAGGGATATTTTCTTAAGTAAGCCTGAAACTGTTCAATAGCTTTAGTTGAATTGGACTGGTCTAACGATGGCCTCGGGCTTACCAGATACAAACAGTAAGCACTCATGTATTCGGATTCCTGTGCAAACGGTGAATATGGTAGCTTTTCATAAACCATATCGTAATAAACTCCTGCTGCTTCGTAAAACCCGAGATTGTAATTGCTCTTTGCAAGAAAGAAATACACAGAATCAGCTTTTGTAGAGCCCTGGTAGGCGGTTGAAATATCCTCCAGTAGTGCCGACGACCTCGTGTAATCTTCTTTGTTGTAATACTCGAAAGCTTTTTTGTACTTAAGCTTAATATCCGTACTTTTTAAAATTTTTTCATACCCATTACACGCGGTAAGTGTAATTATCAGAATACCAACATAAAGAAAATTTATCCTCATTCCAGAAAAATATTTTGCAAATGTAAATTAATATTAATTATAAAGAACAAATTTCGTGCAAATTTTGTGTTATAACGAAGGAACGGCTTAAATTATTATCAAACGTAGTAAATTAGTGCATTACACGCAATTTCTTTTCAAATATTCTGAAAATCAATTAGTGTAAGCGATGTATTTGATTTTTTTAGAGGTTGCCTATGGGATTTTAAAAAAATCATGTAGGTTTGTGCTTTCTTATAAAAATTAATCAAACAAAATAAAAGATCGTGGATATATTTGATAAGATTAAAAGCAGCATGGGTCCGTTAGGACAATACCAAAAAGAAGGTCAGGGATACTTTTTCTTCCCGAAACTCGAAGGAGAAATTAAGCCCCGGATGATGTTCAGAGGCAAAGAAGTACTTGCTTGGAGTTTAAATAATTACCTTGGTTTAGCTAATCATCCGGAAGTTCGTAAAGCCGATGCAGAAGGAGCTGCAGCATGGGGTATGGGTTATCCTATGGGAGCACGAATGATGTCGGGACATACAAGTATTCATGAAGAACTTGAGCGTCAATTAGCCGAGTTTGAGAAAAAGGAAGATGCCTATCTTTTAAATTATGGCTATCAGGGAATGATTTCCATTATTGATACCATACTGAACAGACATGACGTTGTTGTATACGATTCTGAGTCACATGCATGTATTGTAGATGGTTTGCGCTTGCATATGGGTAAACGGTTTGTTTATCCACACAACGATATGGCCAAATGCGAAAAAGAAATTGAAAAAGCGGTAAAATTAGCCGAAGAAACGAAAGGCGGAGTGCTTGTTATAACCGAAGGTGTATTTGGTATGTCGGGCGATTTGGGTAAGCTCGATAAGATTGTTGCGTTAAAAAAGAAATATAATTTCCGAATTTTAGTTGATGATGCTCATGGCTTTGGAACCATGGGTTCTAATGGACGAGGAACTTCAGAACATTTTGGCGTGATGGACGAAATAGACTTATATTTTGCCACTTTTGCAAAGGCAATGGCAGGAATTGGAGGTTTTATAGCTGCTAAAGAAGAAGTTATCGACTTTTTCCGCTATAATCTGCGTTCGCAAATTTATGCCAAATCCTTACCTATGCCTATGGTAATAGGCGCATTAAAACGTTTGGATATGCTCAAAAATCAACCTGAGCACCGCGAAAAACTTTGGACCATTGTAAATGCACTTCAACAAGGACTTAAAGCTAAAGGATTTGATATTGGAAAGAGCGAATCACCAGTAACTCCGGTATTCCTCACTTGCAGCATTCCTGAGGCAACCAACATAGTATTTGACTTGCGGGAAAATTATCGCATTTTCTGTTCAATGGTAATATATCCGGTAGTTCCAAAGGGTGTAATGATGTTGCGTATTATTCCAACAGCATCTCATTCACTGGAGGATGTTGAATATACAATCAAATCGTTTTCAGAAGTTCTCGATAAACTGAAAGCCGGTAAATATGTTGGCGATCACATCGTCAGATTTTGATTACTACTAACCAATCAAAACCGAAGCCACCCGAACAAGGTGGCTTTTTTAGTTTACCTAAGGCCTCACCCCAGCCCTCTCCTGAAGAGGCTGTGTAAAAATTAAATATTTTAA
>CAYZNC010000256.1:0-9792 GCA_964478555.1 uncultured Bacteroidales bacterium
TTTTGTGCATAAGGTAAGAATTGCCTGTAAACCGAAGCGCCACCGATAATAAAATTTTCCTGATTTTCATCGCACTTTTCAATAACCCCATCAATAGAATAGGCACTTAAACAGCCACCTATCTGTTCTCCGGGAATATCACTTAACACAACATTAATTCTTCCGGGCAAGGGTCTTTTGGGCAGCGAAAAGTAAGTGTTTTTCCCCATAATCACCTTGTGTCCCTGGGTAATGCGTTTGAACGATTTCAAATCCTCCGGCAAATGCACTAGTAGCTGATTATTCTTTCCAATACCATTATTTTCGGTAATGGCAACGATGATAGAGATTGGTTTCACATGGTTCATATTGAAATTTCACCTTTTATATGTGGATGAGGGTTATAGTTTTCAATGGAAAAATCTTCAAATTTGAAATCGAAGATGGACGTTACATTGGGATTCATCTTAAGGGTTGGTAATGGACGTGGGTCCCGGGTAAGTTGTAAAATAACCTGGTCCACATGGTTAAGATAGATATGAGCATCGCCCAGCGTATGAATAAATTCGCCCGGTTGCAGGCCGGTTACCTGGGCCATCATATGCAACAAAAACGAATAAGAGGCAATATTGAAAGGCACACCCAGAAAAATGTCGGCACTTCGCTGGTACATTTGGCAGGATAACTTCCCTTCAGCTACGTAAAACTGAAAAAATATGTGGCAGGGTGGTAGCGCCATATTATTCAGTTCTCCAACATTCCATGCATTTACAATATGTCGGCGTGAATTAGGTGTGTTTTTAATGGATTCAATAACTTCAGATATTTGATCGATATGCCGGCCATCAGCTGTAGGCCATGAACGCCACTGATAGCCATAAATATGACCAAGATCGCCACTGGGGTCAGCCCATTCATTCCAAATCTTTACGCCATGGTCGTTCAGGTATTTAGTGTTAGTATCGCCCTGAAGGAACCATAGTAATTCGTACAATATTGATTTTGTATGCAATTGCTTGGTAGTAAGCAACGGAAATCCTTTTGCAAGATCGAACCTCATTTGATAACCGAACACACTTATGGTTCCAGTGCCTGTTCTATCGGATTTTTTTATCCCGCGGCTCAAAACGTGATCAAGTAAATCTATATATTGTTTCATGAAAAAGGTATTTTTATAATCTAATCAATGGAATTATCAATTTTTATAGCTTTCAATTTATCATTCTTAAAGATAAAATTGTAAGAATTTCCGGCCTGTTTCGAGGACATCCTTAAAGTATCCCTGGCGATAAATTTCAGATCGTTAAAGCATTTAAAAAAGGCGTTTCGGTTCATTCCTACTTTTACGCCGTTATGCAGTACGATCCTGCTGTCGTAAATATTGGCGGCTACAAACAATTCTCTTTTCGAATTAGTCTTATATACAAATAATTCATTTTTTTTATGGTAAAAACGGAATATGCTATCGGTAATGTTTGCATAATGTTTGTTCTTGGTTGTGTAAATCTGCTGCTTGTAGGATAACGGTAAATAAGCCGAAAAGTTTTTGATGTTAGGTTCGTATCCAAACGGACCGGACATAAAATTATCTTTAGTCAATGGCTTAGTTTCAACAGGAGATTTCTTACTCTTTTCCGAACTGCTGCAAGCTGAAAAAATCATCATAATCAATAAAATAACCAGACAATGTTGAACTATATTGCGGTTCATTTCGATTATTTATTATCTTCGTTATAAATATTTGAACAAAGATAATAAAGACCATGAACAAATATTATAAGTATATTTTGTTTCTCGGTGATATATTAATTATGGGACTTAGCAAGGGTTTTGCCAAGCGATTCTTCAATAATTTTAAGGTTGTTCAAAAATTAACAGAAAAAATTTAAAATTAAATTATTCAAAGTTTTATATTTGAGAGAATTATTTACAGAATGAAGATCCCTGCGTATATTGCGATCATTATTAGTTTTCTGTTTAACATAACAGCAGAATCCCAAACTGTTATACATCCTATTCATATAAGTGGGTGCGATTCTTTGGTAGCAAGTTTTACCTATACAACCAGTTTCCCAACTGTAACATCAATACTTTGGGATTTTGGGAGACGCCCCAATGACACAAGTTCACTTGCTAATCCGGGTCCTATATCTTTTCCATACGGTATAAGTACGGTTACATTGATTTTAAACGGAACTAACAGAACACAGATACTTGTGGGTTACCCAAATAATTTTGGTTATTCGCATAAGTTTGATTTTGGTTCCTATACGATTATTTTTCAGGCGATAGAAAACACGTGGCCTCCCATCACTTACCATTGGACAATCCCCGATGACAGGCCCAATCAATCATTCTCAATTCATCCTTATGAATCGCCTGGAATTTACACTGCCCAGGTTATTGCGAATGATGGAGCCGGCTGTCTTGATACTATTACTAACCGGCAGATAGTTGTACAAGATACCTTTAATGTTCCTAATGTTTTTACCCCGAATGATGATGGAATAAATGATAACTTTAAAGTATACTCAAACGGCAAGGATCTCATAACCCTCAGAATATTTACACGAACCGGACAAAAGGTCTTTGAAGATCAGGCAAGGATATTGATGTGGGATGGTCGTCTGCCTTCCGGTGAAAAGGCATTACCCGGTATTTATTATTACGTCATAGAAAAAACAGGTGACTTCCCGGTCACGCAGGCAGGCTTTTTCTACATCTATCTCTGATACTTTTTCTATTATTGTTCTGTAATTTTGTTAGATAAATAATTTATTACGGAACATTTTTATAATCTTTCACTTTCATGGACATTATTCAAACGTTAGTCAACGAAAATATGTCTAACATGTAAAAATTAGCAACTTAGCGAAACCCTGTTCGTATAAAAAGTTAATTAAAACAAATACATGAAAAAAGCCTAAAAAGTCATGAGAAAGCCAACCATTACACCCTTAATTTTACTTTTAGCCCTGGTCCTTTTTTCCTGCCAAAAAAAATCAGAGATATTTGATTACGATATTAAAGGAATAGGCAATCTGTCTACTAACCGGGGAGAAACAAAAATCGTGGACGTTGTTGTTAAAGCAACCGAAGGAACTCCTGAACAAGTAACCCTGACGCTAAAGAATGTACCTGATGGTATATCCGCAGCTATTGAAACCCGTCAAGCCTTTCCGAATTTTACAACGTCTTTGTCGTTTATTGTTTCGCAGAACACAGCTATGGGAGAATACGATATTACCCTGGAAGCAACTTCGGCCAGTACGGTTAAAACTGTCATATTTAAAATTTCGGTTACTGATCAGCTATCCATGATATTTGCTGTTTATGATGCCACACAGTGTACACCCGACTTAACAGCCGGTGAAGTAGCTACCGGCGCAGTCGTAAAGCTATTCGCAGATGCTGCAGCTTTTTCAGCAAAAACTCCTGCCTATACGGCCACAGCTGATTCAGCAGGAAGAGCATTTTTCTATCATGTACCGGCGGGAAATTATTTGTTCACAGTTGAAAAAGACAATCTCTCGAATATTGTGGAAAAAACTTCTAGTGGGGGCTTTGTGACTACCGGTATTTTTCAGGACAAAGCGGAAGTACTTAACAGTGCACAGCCAACTGCACAGATAGGGCAATTGCGCTATCGCGATCAGGATTTTGACAATAAAATAACCGATGCAGACAGAAGATCATACGATATGGTAATGCTTTATACTGGTATTGTAACCGATAAGATCATATGGATTGGTAAGTAGATTCTAGAAAAAAGATATAAGAAACAAGATTATATAATTGAAGAGCCTT
Source organism: uncultured Bacteroidales bacterium (assembly GCA_964478555.1). GTDB lineage: Bacteria > Bacteroidota > Bacteroidia > Bacteroidales > JAAUTT01 > JAAUTT01. The sequence continues at coordinate 3,787 of CAYZNC010000256.1, forward strand.
GCAAATTTGGAGTTGCAGGGCTTTTTCATTTAAGAGGGGGCCTAGCCCTCAGGATTTGATGCGATGATCCATCCCATTGGGGTCAATAAGCGTAATAGGATTGTTTAGAGCATAGGCGTAGGGCGAAAATGAAATATACTTTTCAGTTTTAGGATCTATAACGTTCCATCTTCCAATTTGTGGGTCATAAAATCTGGCATCGTAATCATACCAATTCAGGTTCTTACTTATTCATTTGGATGTAAAGGTTTATTTAAACTTGGCAGTCCCTTAACATATTCTATTTCAATTGTGTCTCCAATAGAAACTGTTTTGTTGTGAGAATTTCCCGTATACTTTTTCCCGTTAATTTCAAATTGGTAGGAATAAGTAAACTGGGGTTTAACATCATCATTTACCAAGTAATTTTTTTTGTCAATAATCACAGCTTTTGTAATTTGTGCATTTTTTATTAATAGTTGCTCTTTAATAGCTCTTTGTCCTACCTTGAATATAAAATAACTCACAAATCCTAATGCTATAAAAATCCAAAGGCCATTCCTAAATTTTTTCATATTCTATAGATTTGTACTTTCTTTTATTTTAGCCTTTGTAGGATTTGTTGTTGCCTTCACAGTACTGGTAGTAATAGTCACACCGCTCGCGCGCGTTTCAAACGCGTGCGGTTCGATACTTACTTATATGTAACCTGTCTCGACGTTTCCAAAATAACATCAAGCAAATTGCTTAGTCCTGCATAATTCCTTGCTGAACTGAACAAATAATCTTCCGGTTTAGCTACAATCATATCCTCAACAGGATTATTGTGAATGTACTCCAGCTTTTCATAAAAAATTTCTTTTCCAAAAATTTCTTTAGCCTGACTACCATCTTGCCAAAACTTGTATTTTTCAATACGTTTTAAATCTTTTCCTGCATGTTCAAAATAAGGTAGCATCCACTCTCTGCGACTTTCCGGCTCTTCCAGTATTTGTCCGGTAATTTTTCTTGCGGTGAATTTTTTAAAGTCTCTTAAAATATCAGACATGCTATCTTTTCCTTCGGCCCGCGTTATCAGGTGTAAATGGCTTGGCATCAAACACCAGCCAAATATTACTAATCCTTTGTTTTGCTGACAATATTTTAAAGAATCGATGATTGCAAGCTTATGGTTTTTACGTGTAAACACATCAAGCCATCCAACAACAGTTAAGGTTAAGAAATAAGCTCCATTTGGATTTGCAATTTTGTATTTATCGGACATAAGTGCTTGTTTTCCGTAAATATAGCTAATTTTTGTATTTGTTAACCTGCATAATTCTGTTTTCGCGTTTCTAAACGAGTATGGTTTCGGTTGTCAATTTCTTGGCATTGTATACCTTTTCTTGCTTCGCAAATGTCGTTAGAAACGACTGAATTACAAGGCACGCATTAAAAAGAAAACGCGCGCCAGCCACAACGCCGTACACTTCCGTTAGCTAGGGGGGGCCCACCCTCAGGGTTTGATGCGATGAGTACACCAGAGGGACAGTTCGTTTGCGACTCTAGCGACACAAACGAAATTAAAACAGCTGAATTAAAGGAATTAGTAAGATAAACGAAATTAAAATATTTTCATTTCGGCACATCACTTATCCCCGAAAGCCCCGGTTCTATAACTTTAAGAGAAGCCTTTTCACGCTCCATGGTGGGATGCACAACCAGCCACGATGGCCAGGTATAACGGTTGGTGGTATTCACAACCTTTTTGCCCTCGACTACCGAGATGGCGATGCCATCGGTAATTGCCCGAACAGGGGTGTAATTCCAGCCGCCATCGAGGGTATAAAAACCGTTGACCACCTCCATGCGGGTGGGGTCGCTAACATAGAGCATTGTCCATGGAATACGAATATCTATTTTGTTTTGTTGCCATTTAACACCCTGGTTGCTATATTGAAAGTCAGTGAGGCTTGTTTGTTTCATTACCATTTTGCCAATGTTCTGAACCATATTTAATGCAGAATCGTTTTTCCATCTCATTAAATCCCATGGGGCACCATCGGTGGGTAACGACTTGAATTTTTGTTTAACGGTATCGGCAAAAAGAAAACGTGGCGTTAGGCCATAGGTGTCATAAGTCTGCGTAACAAACAGACTGGCAGTATCCGTTGCAAAAGGTATTTGCAAGGCAAATTCGGCCCGGTTATTCACCATCGTTTTATTGGGGAGTACAGATTCTCCTAAATCCGCACGATAGGTGTCAAATGCAACCCACAGAGTATCACTAGTATTGATATTGGACAGCAAATCAATTTCAAGATGAAAGAAATGATCGTCGCTTGCAGCCTTGATGTCTGAAACGATGCCGGAGGTTTTATCCAGCTGATAGGGAGTTAAAGTTAGCGGATCGGAAGGGTCGAATGCAATCAAACCAAAATTCTGCTCCGGAGAGCATAGATTTAGCCAAAGCTGGCGTGTGAGAATTTCAGCAGAACCGATCCAAAAACTCTTGGTTTCCAGATATTGTACAATCCAGGTAGGTTTAAACCACTCATCCGCCCATTCAAACACAATACCTCCAGCCAACTTCGCATCATACATATTTTTCAGCATCCGGATATCATACTCACCTTGTTTCTCTTCTGAGTGACCACCATGATGCATGCCGCTAATCGCCTGATGCGCACTTCCCCAACTGGAAGGAACCCCAAATTCGCCTATAATTAATGGGATTTTGGTATAATGGTTTCTTAAATCAGTGATATAGCCTAGATAAGGATTGGTTCCGTTGACATCTGAATACGTTTGATATCCAGGGTCATCATTAACAAAGTTTGGGAAATAAGGGTACGCGTGAAATGACGCAAAATAGCCTGCAGGAGCGTTAGACACATTAATATTATTAAGATCAAATGAGGCTATATCCTCATCACTATTTTTTTCAGTGGGATGTTTAAGAGGATCCAGGGTGGGCCAACTCGAAAAACTTACCGGGCGTTGAATTCCATAAAAACTATTTTCAAAATCAATTACTTTATCAACCCTGGCAGTAATCCATGCTTCAGATGGTGTAACGCCGGTAATGCTTACTTTAACTCCATTATAAGAGGTAAAAGCTGGATTATTTTTGTTTGTGGAATCGAGCTCCTGAGGCGACATTTCGCGACCGATAATAAAACCGATGGTCCACCGCGAAAGATCCGTTTTATAATTACCGTATGCCTGACCTAACCGTTGTGGAATGTTTAAATCTCCATGGATGCATTTGATGACTTCTTCGATTCCATGTTCGAAGCCGGCTGTCCTGTTATTCAGGTTGTATTCGGAAGCTGTTCTGCTGGCTACTTCTTCAAGCCATACACCCTGAAAGAGATAAATTGGCTTATCCGGATGCCGTTCGTTATAATTAGCCAGCTTCTGATAAAAAACAGGCGGATGGAGCGTGTAAACACGTATGGTGTTAAATCCCATCTGGCCTATTCTGTTAATCCACCGTTCGTATTGATCGTCAGAAATGGCATAACCAATTTCGCCAGGCCAGTACCCTGGAGGTGAGGAGCCAAGATTTACACCTTTGATGAACAGAGGGACATAAGTGGTATTATTCCAATATGCCAGGCTATTCCCAAGCGTTTTAAAAGGTACATTTACAAAAGGTGCCAGGGTAAAGTTTATAACGGTATCGTGTTTTACTACCATTCCATTGAGTGTTGATCTGAAATACCCATTTTTGCTTACGTCTGTGAGAAATATTGTTGCTGAATCCGCAAATGCACTCTTTAACACGTTAGCGGTTGACCATGGAAAAGAATTCCCTGTATAACTTTGGCCGTTTCCCGATTTAATTGCTTTACCTGTATATTGCTTACCATTGAAATTAACAGCATAGATATAAACCCCTGGCGTAAGATGATTTCCGCGCTGATCTGTGCCATCCCATTCAATATAATATTCGCCAGGAATTAAGTTATGATAAGATACTTCTCTTAATTTCTGTCCCATCAGATTGTAAACCAAAAATAATAAAGTTCCCTGCTTATTAATTTGAACCGGTATTGCCGTTTTGTCCGAAAAAGGATTCGGATAATTGGAGGCTATCCGTAAATCACTGGTGTTGAGCTGGTCAATACCTGCAGTGGGGATAACAATTTGATAGGAGCCATCTGCATTACTTGACGCAGTGTAAATAGAGATGTTATTTTGAAAGACAACTTTAGCACCTTGTACGAAATTACCCTGGACATCTTTTATAGTGCCTGAAATGTTAATTCCACCGGCAAAGCAGTTAGATATGGGTAAAATCAATAAAAGATACAGGAATTTACAATAATGGATAGGGTCTGATTGGGGGCGAGTAAAGTAACTCATAAAAGTAGTAAATATTTGGCGCTAAGGTAGCTAAAAGAAATAAACTAAGCAAAAGGAGAAGTTGATTGTCGGGAAATATGTTATTAAATGATCCGCCTTCCATTTTCTGTTAATTCTCTTGCAAGAAATCCAATAATTTATATTTTTGTGAATTAAGTCTTTTAACGATTTCGGACAATTAACTTTCCAGTACTCATCGATTAACTCATAATTCTATGTCAAAAGAAAAAAAAATCTATCTGAATGAGCGCGATATGCCTACCCAATGGTATAACATAGTGGCCGATATGACTAATAAGCCACTGCCTCCACTTCACCCGGGAACAAAGCAACCAATAGGCCCCGAAGCATTGGCTACACTTTTTCCTATGAGCCTGATACAACAGGAAGTAACAACAGAGCGATGGATCGATATCCCTGAGGAGGTTCAGGACCTTTATAAAATTTGGCGACCTACACCAATGCATCGTGCGTATAACCTCGAAAAGGCATTGGATACCCCTGCCAGAATTTATTTCAAAAATGAAAGCGTAAGTCCTGCAGGGTCGCACAAACCCAATACTGCCATTCCACAGGCATATTATAATTACAAAGAAGGTACAAAACGGATGACCACCGAAACCGGAGCTGGTCAATGGGGTAGTGCTTTGAGTTTCGCCTGTCAGCATTTCGGTATCGACCTCAAAGTATTTATGGTTAAGGTGAGTTATCACCAAAAACCTTATCGTAAAATGCTTATGAACACCTGGGGCGCCGATGTAATTCCATCGCCCAGTAACTTAACAGAAGCGGGTCGCATGATTCTAGCTGCGGATCCAAACTCTCCCGGTAGTTTGGGTATTGCCATCTCCGAAGCTGTTGAAGTTGCAGCTAAAGATGAAAATACAAAATACTCATTGGGAAGTGTGCTCAATCACGTGTTGATGCATCAAACCGTGATCGGGCTCGAATCCATTAAACAAATGGAAATGGCAGGAGACTACCCGGATATTGTTATCGGATGTTTTGGCGGTGGATCGAACTTTGCAGGGATTTCATTTCCATTTTTGCGTCATAATTTGGTTGATGGTAAGAAAACCAGAGTAATTGCCAGCGAACCTGCCTCGTGCCCCAAACTTACCCGTGGCCAATTCCAATACGATTTTGGTGATACTGTGGGGATGACGCCACTAATACCCATGTACACACTGGGACATAATTTTGTTCCCGATACTATTCATGCTGGAGGACTGCGTTATCATGGTGCCGGCGCAATTGTGAGCCAGTTGCTAAAGGACAAGATTATAGAGGCCCAGTCTGTTAAACAACTTGAAACATTCGAAGCCGGCGTATTATTTGCACGTGCTGAGGGAATCATCCCAGCTCCCGAAACGTCACATGCCATTGCAATTGCTATTCGCGAAGCCCGTATAGCCAAACAAGAGGGAAAAGCCAAAAACATTCTCTTCAATTTTTCCGGACACGGTTATATGGATCTCTCAGCGTATGATCAATATTTCGCAGGCATGTTACAAGATCATGAGATTACCGAGCAAGAAATAAAGACAAGCCTGGCACAACTGGAAAAAGTGCTATAGAGAATATCGCTCCATACCTATCTTTTTGGCCTCACCCAGCCCTCACACTTCAGAGGCTGTGTAAAAATTAAATATTTTAAGTTCTTTGACATTTTTGGTT
>CAYZNC010000257.1:0-9718 GCA_964478555.1 uncultured Bacteroidales bacterium
TATTAAAATTCTTATATTTTTTACATTCCCGATAGGGTACTTGCCCCTAAATCCCCTAAAGGGGACTTCTTCACCATCAAGTAGTTGCGCTAGCCTCCGCCAACTGGCGGATTGGGGTTAATTTAGGACTTATTAGATACCCTATTGCAGTTGAATATATTACTTTTTTCATCCAAAATGCATGGCGCAATTGTTACACCTCGATAACTCACCACGTAACCGCCTTTCAATCAAATCACTCATGCGTTCTTTAAGTGGAATTACTTTGATTTCATTCAATATTTCATGTGCAAAGGCTGACATTAACATTAATCTTGCTTCACGCTCCGGAATGCCTCGAGACCTAAGATAGAACATAGCCTCTTCATCGAGTTGGCCTACCGTTCCTCCATGACCGCATTTTACATCATCTGCATAAATTTCAAGTTGTGGCTTGGAATTCATCTTCACATCATCGGTGAGCAAGATGCTGCTGTTTTTTTGGTATGCATTGGTTTTTTGCGCATCTCGGTCAACCAAAATTCTTCCGGTGAATGCACCGCTTGATTTCTCATCGAGAATACCCTTGAATAATTGTTTGCTGATGCAATTGGGTTTTGCGTGTTCAACAAAAACGAAATTGTCAACGTGCTGGGTTTTATCCGTTACAAATAAGCCGAATGCTCTGTTTTCGCAATTTTCTCCATTGAGTTTCACATAAAGGTTATTTCGAACCATTCCTCCGTGGAGTGTTATTGCCGCGGTTTGCACATCTGTATCTGCCTCCTGATTAACATACATATGTGACACCTGTACGGATTCATTATGCTCGTTTTGAACTTTAAAGTAATCGAAACGTCCGCCTTCTCCTACAAATACTTCAGTTACCGAATTGGTCAGAAATTTCTGGGGGCTCAGCGAATGGTCGCACACTACAACCTTAGCCTCACTATTGGGTTCGAGAATAAAAAGATTTCGATGGTGCACCATCAGTTCCTCTTCGGAAATTAAAACGTTAATGATCTGAATTGGCTTGTCGAGTACCTTTCCTTTCGGTACATGGAGGAAAATACCATCTCGTGCAAAAGCTGTGTTGAGTGCTACATAGCTATCGGTTAAAGGTGCATACTTACCCAGATGTTTGTTTACCAAATCGGGATAACGACGCAAAGCTTCATCAAAACTTCCAATGATGATATCATCACAGATTGTTTTGAGCGGATTCACTTTATCAAAATAGTAACCATTGAGGAGGACAATCACATGTGTGTCCAGTGCAGGCACATCGCAATGAAAAATGTGACTTATGTCGAATTCTACAGGTTTGTAAGAGAAATAAGTCTTATACCCATTATTAAAATAGGGTTCGAGAAAGGTATACTTATATTGTTCGTCTTTCTTAACTGGAAAGCCCTTCTTTAAGAATGATTGCATAGCGCCATCACGCAGATTTGCTGGGAAATCAGGTGATGCTTCTAATATTTGCCGGCGGTTTTCCTGGTATAAAGCCGAAAATTTATTTATCGATGTTGTTTCCATTTTTTGAAGTTTATTGAGTAACTTCACTACCATTCAACTCCGGAGAAATTTCCTTTTTAATCCAGTCATATCCCTTTGCTTCCAGTTCGTATGCAAGTTCCTTTTTTCCTGATTTTACAATACGTCCCTCTAAAAGAACATGAACATAATCCGGTATGATGTAATCAAGTAATCGTTGGTAGTGAGTAATTACGATAGTGGCATTATCTTTTGATTTCAGCTTATTAACGCCATTGGCCACTACTCTTAGGGCGTCAATATCAAGTCCTGAATCTGTTTCGTCAAGAATTGCAAGTTTGGGCTCTAATAAAGCCATTTGAAAAATTTCATTTTTCTTTTTCTCACCTCCTGAAAAGCCTTCATTTACTGCACGACTGGTTAGATTCGAATCAATCTCCACCAGGTTTTTCTTTTCCCGCATAACTTTGAGAAAATCGGAAGCTGAAAGTGGCTGTAATCCTTTATATTTTCGATGCTCGTTCAAAGCAGTTTTTAAGAAATTAACCATGCTCACACCGGGTATTTCAATGGGGTACTGAAAACTTAAAAAGATGCCTTTGCGTGCACGTTCTTCCGGGATCATATCCAATAAATCTTCTTTCTCGTAGAGTATTTTGCCATGAGTAACTTCCACTATATCCCGTCCGGTGAGCACTGATGCCAGCGTACTTTTCCCTGATCCGTTCGGTCCCATAATAGCATGTACTTCCCCGGCCCGAACTTCGAGGTTTATGCCTTTAAGTATTTCTTTACCGTTTATTGAAGCTTTTAAATCTTTAATTGTAAGCATTTTTTGATGTTTTGTATTATTTTTTAAAATCTATATATTGAAGTTAGACGAAGTTATTGAAGTTATTTTTATATCCTTCAGCAATATTTGCAGCAATTGAAACGGAAGCTTTTCGAAATTGAGAAGTCAGGCCATAGACTTCAGATTTTGGAAAAGTATCAGTTATTTTATAAATTTCTAATATAAAAGCATGAGCATTTTTCCAAACTGAGAGTTGTTCAAATGTTTTCGTTTTCTCCATTTCTTCTCTAACTTCTTTATATTAACTTCCTTTTTAACTTCTTCATTCTTAATTACCCTACACTTCCTTCTAAACTAACCTGCAGCAATTTCTGTGCTTCTACGGCGAATTCCATGGGAAGCTGATTAAGCACCTCGCGGGCGTAGCCATTGATGATTAATCCAATGGCATCTTCCGTACTGATGCCCCGTTGATTGCAATAAAATATCTGGTCTTCGCCAATTTTGGAAGTAGTGGCTTCGTGTTCTATTTTGGCTGTTTTGTTATCTACTTCAATATAAGGAAAAGTATGCGCACCGCACTGACTGCCCATGAGAAGTGAGTCGCACTGAGAATAATTACGTGCATTTTCAGCACCTTTCGCAACCTTAACCAATCCCCTGTAGCTATTATTGCTTACACCGGCTGAAATTCCTTTCGAAACAATCCGGCTTTTGGTGTTTTTACCAATGTGGAGCATTTTTGTTCCTGTATCAGCTTGTTGATGATTATTGGTTACCGCAACCGAATAAAATTCTGCAGAGGAATTATCGCCGCGGAGGATGCAACTGGGGTATTTCCAGGTAATAGCCGATCCGGTTTCAACCTGTGTCCACGACAATTTGGAATTTACACCCTTGCAGATACCACGTTTGGTTACAAAGTTGAATACGCCGCCTTTTCCTTCTTTATTGCCGGGATACCAGTTTTGTACCGTGGAATATTTGATTTGAGCATTGTCTAATGCCACCAGTTCAACTACAGCCGCATGCAACTGATTTTCATCACGCATGGGGGCTGTACAACCTTCAAGGTACGAAACATAGGCTCCTTCATCGGCAATCAGCAAGGTTCGTTCAAATTGCCCTGTATTTGCGGCATTTATACGGAAATATGTTGATAACTCCATGGGACAGCGCACTCCTTTCGGGATATAACAAAAAGACCCATCGCTGAATACCGCGGAATTCAATGAAGCAAAAAAGTTATCGGTATAAGGTACAACGGAACCGAGATATTTTTTTACCAAATCGGGGTGCTCCCGTATGGCCTCACTCATGGAACAAAAGATGATTCCCATTTCAGCCAGTGTTTCGCGGAAAGTGGTTTTTACTGAGATACTGTCTATTACAGCATCAACAGCAACACCAGCCAGATGTTTTCTTTCTTCGAGCGGGATACCTAATTTATCAAAAGTGGCAATAAGTTCAGGATCAACCTCATCCATGCTTGCATATTTAGCCTGCTGCGTTGGAGCAGCATAAAATATAATGTCCTGGTAATGGATTTCCGGTATGGTAAGATGAGCCCAATGAGGCATCTTCATGGTCTGCCAATGACGATATGCTTTTAATCGCCACTCGAGCATAAATTCAGGCTCGTTTTTTTTTGCAGAAATAATCCGGACAATATCCTCGTTTAATCCTTTAGGGATGGTATCAGTCTCAATATCAGTAACAAAACCAAATTTATATTCGTTTTGGGTTACTTCGTTTAATATATTATCTTTCTCATTCATAGCACCACAAAATTAAGCGAAACATCATTATGATTTTCAGTTTCTGTTTATTTAGAATCATTCTAAATAGGGACAAATTTACAAAAACAATTTCATTCACTGTTCGATATTTCTTATAAATAAAGTTACAACTTACTTTTATTTACAACAAATCCTTTGGTTAATAGTTAACATATACTACTATCTGGCTCTAATGCAGAAAGTAGGAAATTGGGAAAATACATTAACTTCGCGCACAAAATTGTTGAATTGAATGAGTGAATCAAAAAAATCTTTAACACCGCTTAGCGAAATAGGTGAGTTCGGGTTAATTCAAAAGTTAACCGAAGATCTGCCTCATTATCATAAAAGTACCCTCAAGGGTGTGGGTGACGATGCCGCAGTGATGCAGTATGGCGATAAATTTTTGGTGATGACTACCGACATGTTGATGGAAGGCGTCCATTTTAACCTGGTATATACCCCTTTAAAACATCTGGGTTATAAAGCGGCAGTGGTGAATTTTTCAGATGTCTTTGCCATGAATGCACTGCCCCGTCAGATGGTAGTGTCTATAGCGTTATCGAATAAGTTTTCACTTGAAGCAATGAATGAATTTTACGGAGGTCTGCGCCTGGCTTGCGAAAATTACAAGGTTGATCTTGTAGGTGGCGATACGTCCTCCTCGCTAACAGGTATGGCAATCAGCATAACCGTTATAGGTGAAGTGGATAAGGACAAAATTACTTACCGGTCACAAGCCAAAGAAAATGACCTGATTTGTGTTACGGGTGATTTGGGCGCAGCCTACATGGGTCTTCAGATTCTGGAACGGGAGAAAAAAATATTTGAGGATTTAAAAGGGTTTCAGCCAAAGCTTGATGAATATGAATATGTGCTCCGGCGCCAGTTAAAGCCCGAAGCCCGCAAAGAAGTTATAGAATATTTTCATACCAATAACATAATACCCACTTCAATGATTGATATTTCGGATGGTTTGTCGTCCGAATTGTTACACATTTGCTCACAGTCAGGCACCGGATGTAGTGTATATCAAAACAAAATACCTATAGCGGACACAACTGAACAAGCAGCGAAAGAGCTTAACATTGAACCTTTGATTTGTGCATTAAATGGTGGCGAAGATTACGAATTGCTTTTTACCGTGCCGCTTACTCAATACGACACCATACTTGCCAGAAATGACATTTCGATAATCGGTCATATCACCCATGCCTCTGAAGGATGTAACCTGGTTACCGAGTTGGGACAACAAATTGAGTTAAAGGCGCAGGGATGGAATGCGTATAAGGAATAGTGATTTCACCCAAACAAGATCCTGATAAGTTGCAAAGCCAATTCCGAAAAATTAATATTAAGAAATAATTAAAAATTTTTTTAAGGAACGCTACTTTAGCACCAAAGTTGTAGTATAGCTTACGGACTAAAATTAAACTATGGACGAAAAGCAAATGATATTAGTGCAACAGCAACTAGATCAGCAAGTTTTGATGATTGATAGGATACTTGACAAGCGCGAAACATCGGGTCTGCATTTCGATGATTTTTTGGGCGAAGAAAAGGCCAGATTTTACGGAATGCTTCAGATTTATTGGTTGTTAGGGGGCAAAGAATATTTGCAATATAAACGGAAATAAAGTTAGACTCACGTTATCATATGTTGATTTGAGATCTGCTGCAATGATCGATCAGGCCGCATCTCGTATATTTTGCACCATGCTGAGGGATTTCTTTTAGCAATAATTCAATTTTTTACTTTGTAACGTTTTCAATATCAATTAGGTAAAAGGCCGCTATAATTGAACCAAAATACTTCCTTGTTATTGAACAATTCGTATTAAAATTTGGTTGATTATATTTAATGTTAGTGATATGTCAATCAACTATGGATCTAAAAAGAAATCTGCTTTGCAGGCAAAGTATGATGCACAAAAGATTGCCTTTGCGCCAATTATGTTTCAGGCAGCATTGGCTCTTCGGAATCTTGGAGTTTTGCAATTGCTGGATGCTTCCGCTGAGGGTCTTACCATTTCTGAAATAGCCGAAAAGCTTCAATTAAAGGTATATGGTATTAAGGTGTTGTTGGAAGCCGGTTTAAGTCTCGAATTGGTGAAGGCTGAAAACAATAAATTTTTTCTCACCAAAACAGGCTGGTTTATCCAGTACGATGAATTAACCCGTGTAAACATGGATTTTACTAATGATGTAAACTACGAGGGTATGTTTTCTTTGACGGAATCCATAAAGACAGGCAAACCCACCGGGCTAAAGGTATTTGGAGAGTGGGATACGGTTTATGAAGGTCTTTCGCAGCTTCCTTCCAAGGCACAGCGAAGTTGGTTTGCATTCGACCACTATTATTCTGACTATGCTTTTGCGGAGGTTATGCCAGTGATTTTTAAAAATGAACCTGCGCATATCCTTGATGTTGGTGGAAATACAGGGAAATTTGCCCTCATGTGTACGGAATATAATAAAGATGTTACGGTTACCATTCTGGACTTGCCCGGGCAATTAGCAGAAGCTCAAAAAGCCATACAAGAGGCTGGCGTTCAGGATCGTGTAAATCTGGTACCTGTTGACCTTCTCGATCACTCGCAGCCCTTCCTCAAGAATGCCGATGTTGTTTGGATGAGTCAGTTTTTAGATTGTTTTTCTCAGGAAGATATTGTCCAGTTATTGAGACGTGCGAAAGAGTCAATGAATGAAGATTCAGCTTTGTTTATTCTCGAGACATACTGGGACAAACAAAAGTTCGAAGCTTCGACATATAGCCTTCATGCTACCTCACTGTATTTTACTAATATTGCCAATGGGTGCAGCCAGATGTACCATTCAGATGATTTAAGGAATTTAATAAAACAGTCGGGTTTATCGCTTGTGGAGGAAGTGGAAAATATTGGGGTCAGCCATACGCTGTTTAAGTGTAAATTGAATGGGAATTAGTGCAGTTACTTAAATTCTCAGGGTTTTCAAAACCCTGAGGGTTTGATACGAACGATGAGCCTCAATCTAATTGAGTTTGTTGCGTAAACTTCAGATGGTTTAACACAAAGCGTAATTCGGCATAAGAAACCTGTTCTCCCAAAGCAGCTTTGGCGGGACCCAGTGATTCATTATTATTGGCAAGAAAATAGGCTGTAATCTTGCTTATTTTTTCCGGTTCAACAAATTGTTGTATGTTCAATTCACCGGTTCTGATGAAATGTGCAAGATGACCTTCGATGGTTGAGGCTGCCATATTTCTTTCAATGGCTATTTCCTGAATAGTTTTTCCTGCTTTCAGCAATTCCAGACTCAGTAATTTTGTGTTGACTTTTGCGGGCTTGTCTTCTTCGGGCATTTCAGCCTCAACTGCGCCGGTTTCAATGTTATTTTCTGACGCGTAACCCGCGATAATTTCTATGATTTCACTTCCCCACTGTTGTATCTTTTTCTTGCCTAACCCATTGATTTTTTTTAGATCGGCTGTGGTAACCGGTAAACTGTTAACCAGATCGGCCATTGTTTTTTGTTGTATGATCATGAAAACAGGAACTTTTAGGTCATCGGCCTTGCTGTTTCGCCAAGTTTTAAGATTTGCATAAAGTTCAGGATGGGCGATATGACTTGGAACATTTTCTCCTAAAGGTTTAGGGGTTCGTTTAGTTTCCTGTTTTGTAATAGCAGCTTTCGCCCGAACATCCAGGTACTGCTTAACGAGAAATCCATCAGAACATACTTTGAGACACGATAATTTAATGGTGGATTCTTCTTTCAGGCGATCCAGAACTTCATTTACGGATTTGCGAACAGCTTTGTTGTCTGTTTCGAGTTCGTTGTTTTGGATAACTTTGCAAATAATGGTGTCAGTTTTACCGGCAAAATAGGTACATGCTTTCTTTATACGATCCTGCAGGGCTTCATTATCTTCAACGGTGTTATACTCGTTTATGAGGCGTAGCATTTGAGTTTTAAATTTATCGGAAACCTCAGCCAGATCAGTTTTTATTAAGGCACTCATTTGATTAAAATTCTCACGAAATCCAACATGAATACTTGCCAAATTTTCGTCCAGAATTTTTTTAAGGTAGCTTAAACGTCTGAGGAAAGGGTTGAAATCGAACAGTTCCGTTAACAACGTTTGTTGATAAGCTTTTTTCGATTCGCTTAAAAGTTCATCTCCTGGTGGGTTTTGTTCAATTTCGCGTGTAAAGAAAGCAATCTTCGAATCACTTTTGATGCTTTGTGGCGCAATGGGAGTGCTCATTACCAGTCCTTCCAGTGTTTTGCAGCGGCTTAAGGCGACATAAACCTGGCCGTGGGCAAAAGCAGAATTAGCATCAATGATGGCTTTTTCGAATGTTAAGCCCTGGCTTTTATGTATGGTAATGGCCCAGGCTAATTTCAACGGATATTGGGTAAAAGTACCTGCGATTGTTTCTTTAATCTCTTTGGTTTCTTCGTCAATCGTATATTTTGTGTTTTGCCATTCAACCTTTTCTAAGGGTATAGGGACCTCTTCACCGGGGCACTTAACCATGATAGCATCTTCCTCAAAGTCCACAATGGTACCAATTTTGCCGTTATAATAAAGTTTTTCACGTGAACTGTCGTTTTTTACGAACATAACCTGCGCACCTTCTTTAAGGGTAAGCTCAAAATCAGTGGGATAGGAGTATTCCGGAAAGTCGCCCTGTGCAATTGCTGCAAAGGTGTGAGATTTGCCAGGGAGCTTCTTCAACTTTAAATCATTAATTTCCTGTGCCTGATAATTGTGGGTTGTTAAGGTGATATAGCCTTGGTCGGCAGTTTGGCTGAAGCCAGGTATATATCTCTTATTAAGCTCAGTAAGTGTTTCTGCATCGATCCTGTTCTCACGTATTTTATTGAGAATTTCTATAAATATGCTGTCGCGCTGACGGTATATTTGTTTCAGTTCGATGCTCACATATGAGGTTTTCTGCAAGGCTTTGCTGCTGAAGAAAAAAACAGTTTCATAATGATCCTTTAACAGACTCCACTCGTCGTCCTTCACTACCGGGGCAAGTTGCTGAAGATCGCCAATCAGCAGTAATTGAACTCCTCCAAATGGCTTATAGCGGTCCTTATACTTTTTTAAAACCTCATCGATTCCGTCGAGTAAGTCGGCCCTAACCATGCTTATTTCGTCTATTACAAGCAAATCAAGGCTTTTAATGATACTTATTTTTTCGCGACTAAATCTTTTAAAATCCCCCGATTTTCGCGCATCGTCATTTGCAGGATGTGCCTGAGGAATGTGAGGTCCGAAGGGCATTTGAAAAAATGAGTGAATGGTGACTCCCCCGGCATTTATAGCTGCAACACCTGTGGGTGCAACTACGATCATACGTTTGGGAGATTTCTTTTTAAGGTTATGCAGAAAAGTAGTTTTTCCGGTACCTGCTTTTCCGGTAAGAAAAACATTTTTGTTCGTGAATTGGACAAAATCAAATGCAAGCCTCAGTTGGGGATTATCGGTGATTGTCATCATTAAATGCTTAACTAAAGTCTGCTAAATATATAAAAAAAAAGAATTTGGTAGGATGAAATTGGAGGTGGTTTTTTTAACAAATGGCCTCACCCAGAGTCTGAGGGAAATCCCATTCGTTTTTGGCCTCACCCCAACCCCTCTCCTGAAGAGGCTGTGTAAAAATTAAATATTTTAAGT
>CAYZNC010000258.1:0-9704 GCA_964478555.1 uncultured Bacteroidales bacterium
TAGGGAATCATTCTCACCTTTTCTGAAAAGCCTGTAACCTTCTATATCATCGCTTGGGCTACTTTCAAATTTAAGCGTGACTATGTCATTCTCCGTAGTCAGCATTGTGATAACTCCTGGAGCCGGAGGGATGGTATCTGGTCGTGTCAATTCTACCGATAAGGAGTATTCCGAGTTGTTGTAGTGCTTATCTACAGCAACCACGGTATAATAAACTTTTCTGGTTAGTGTATTAAGATTAACCGTATCCCGGAATCTATTGGTGGTTATCAGATCGCGGCCACGTCTCACGAACTGTTCATGAGAGGCATTGGCACGATAAACACGGTAACCTGCCAAATCGGGCTCGGAGTTGGCTCTCCATGCCAGGGTGACAATACCCGATGAATCGACCTTGCCGGAGAGCATTTGTGGGGCAGCAGGCGGATCGTTATCCTCGGTTTGTACCAGGTATATGAAAGAGGTTGATTTACGATTTTCGGTGGCCAAGAGGTTTATTCTGTAGTAATTTGAGATAAATGGCTTAAGGTCAGTAAAGCTTCGTATTGCCGGGGGCAATGGTTTTGAATTGAGAGCTTGGAAAGGGCCATCAGGTTTGGATGATTTTTCGATAATGATACCTTTAACCAATCCCGGCTTGGGTTCCGTAACTCGCCAGCGAATAATAATGTTTTTGTTTTCAATTACCTCAGCTGTGTCAATGGATACATAAGCTGAAAATTCAGGCACTCCTTTGCCACTGACAGGGTCTGACGCAGGACCGTTCTCACCAAACGGGCTCACTCCTTTTACTCTGTACCAGGTTTGTTCTCCATTTCGTTTTAAGGAGTCGGTGTACACAAAGAACTCAGAAGCTTCCTTTTCAGATACCGTAACCAGCGGCAATTCAGATACCGGAGCAAAATTGTTGCCATCTGTACTTTTTTCGAGGATATAAGCAGAATAGATCCCTTTGTGAAGATCCACAGGCCAGCGGAGTTTTGTTGTTTTGTCCAGGAAGATTGCTTTTACATCGATCACTTTTGGTAATTTGGATAGTTTATCAGCATCTACAACGATAACAGAAGGTTGTACCACCAATCCCTCAGGTGTTTTTACCAGCGAAATACTATAGGCATATCTTTCATTTGCTAAAACGCTGGAGTCCATATATTGCAAACCGGCAGCTTTTGCTATTACTGGTGATAAATCGCACATAAAGAGGGCAAAGCCAAAGCGGGTTTCCACATCATTGTAAGTTTTCATAAAAGCTTTGAAATCATCTGCCGGCGATTGAATGACGTTCCCATAAATTGCCTCCTGTACTACTGAGGCACGGTTATCATTTTGCGAAAGCTTTTCAAATGCTTCGTTGCTGAGGGGTTTTAATGGAAGTGGGGTTAGTAAAGTTCCTTTGCTTAACCCGTCAGGGATAAAGTTACCATCTCTGGCAATGGTGTATCGTTCTACTATGTAGCCGTATTTGTTACCCATTTGCCAAATTGGTATGGAGGCTGGCACCCAGCGGAGGGTGATGGAGCCGTTTTTAACCATGGCAAGGGAAACGATTTTGTTGTTGTTGGGTTGGGCAAAGGTGTGGCTTACGGCCAACCCAACAAGAAGTAAGATGATAATGTTTTTTTTCATTACAAACTTTTTCAAAACTTATAAATCTTTGTATTTAAATTTCTTTTGTCACTTTTTTGTCGAAAAAAGTATAACCAAAAACTCTGACTGCAAGAACTCGTTCCGTCTCGTACCTCGACTACATTCAAATCCGCCAGCTGGCGGACAGCCAAAATAAGGTATTCTTTAATTATGCCTTCGGCAGGTTCCACAAACCATTGTTCATTTCTCATTTTTCATTGTTCACTTCTAGTATACTATTTTAAATTCCTTACTCGTTGTTATCGTATTTAAGCCCGGTAACCTGTAATTAATTCTAAAAGGATACTGGCCGCGATAAATATCGTCTATACTTCCTGCCAATAGCCGCTGCGCATATGCGGGGATGCTGCTCTTACCGAGATACAATGTTGCTGCTTTATTCCGCAGTTCGCTGAAGTCGGTGTAAACGTAATGAGGTATAAAATACCGTATAGCTATGTCGCCGGATTTTGCGGCTGCATAGTGCCCGGTTTGAAGGGTGTACCCATCCTCTCCGAAGTTGATAATCGGCATGGCCTTGAGTGGGAATAAGCCAAGCTTATCAAGATCCCGGTCCAATGTAATACCAGGATCCGAGTTGTACAATTCGTATACGATTGGGTTCACATGATTGCTTAGCCAGGGATTTCCCATTTCTGCCTCCGCATACACAAGCGGGGCAAAGTCAGTGCCGCCAGAAAGTTCAAACCTATCAAAAGTCTCACTCATGGAAGCTTCTATGTCCAGTAAGCTCATAAGGGTTTGATCAACGGTGTAACCTGCTCGCCAACCTTTAAAATTGTTGAGTTTTTCGTTAAATGTAGAATAGAGGCTCGAGCGGAATGCAAATGAGTGCAGACTCTTTTCTCCTTTTGCAGCGATGGTGCCTTGCAATTTGTTGCTGGCAACTTTGGTCGAGTCACCGGGAGTTCCACTGGCAATTGTCTTATCGCCACGTTCCAGGTTACTGTCCACGCCTCCGTTAAGAATAGGTGTTTTAATAATATCCATGGTGTAGGTTTCGGAAGTTGAGAGATTACCCGGAATCTCGAAATTGATCATGGCCCCACTTTCGTCGTAGCTCGCGGGAGCTTCGACCACATTGCCATGGGGATTTTTAAATTTCACCTTGAATGCCCAAGTCTTTCCATCGCTTTGAGTGCGGAAAAGGTTGGGTTGCCCAAGATTTAATTTGATGTACCCTTTTGCATATTCATTGTGATAAAAGTTATACTGGTTCTTGACCGGATAACTGTAGGCAACATTATTATCGGGCACCGTAGTCGGTTCCTCTCCGGTCACAAAGTGACAGGTGGTATCTTCATAAATTATGTTATCATGAAACTTCAGGGGTTCCCATCCGCCCGAGGTTTTTTTCTCGATATGCACTTTTACCGATGCACTCATGTTTTGCTTGCCGGGTAGGATACTGGCCATTTTCATCATTGCTACATCGTGTTCTGCATTCCATTCTAGGGTATTGGTTATCGTGAGGTTGTCAGCGGTAGTAAGTTTAAAATCGTCAAGTTTTAAACGATAGACATTCATTTCATCTGCTAAATTCATCATGCTAAATTCTTTTTCAATAGCGGTATTAAAGGCTACCTGTGGAGCAGTAAATACATCCACATCGCTGCTGCCCTGGACTGGTTTAAAATCACCAATAAGTTTAATGTCATTAAGTTCACCCGCATTGGTAAGAACGATGCATTCCTCTCCAAGGGTTACGGTAAGGTGTACGGAACCTTTTACAAGTCCGCCAAGTATGCGATACCTTGCAGTCATGTTTCCTTTAAACCAGGTAGGGTTAGGACCTTTGGCCTGCATCATCAGGGCTGTTGCCACACTCATAATATCAAAATCCTCGTGTTTAACTCGTATACCCAATCTCCCCTGGAGATAAGTATAAGCCTGACCTGATGCATACCAACCATCTATGCCTATACTTCCCGAACGGCTAATGCATTCGGCATCCCCATAACTGTGTAGTATAATGTCACCTCCTGCGCCCACATCAAAGTAGGCATATACAAAGCCTCCATCTTTGCCGAAACCGAAGCCCATGTTAAAGCGCATCCCGAAGGCAACACCACCCCCTGTTTTAAGAGCGTTTTCCTTTTTCATGAAGTTAAGGTCGATGTTACCCAGGATGGAAGCAACCTCGTTTGGTGGAAGCGGCATATCTTCGAGTTTTGTACCTGCCATGAAGTAGGTTTGTACTTTAGCTAGTCCAAGTACATTTAATCCCAGCATCTGCGAAGGACGTCCGATGTAGATGTACCAGTCGTGCGGATCGCTATGGATAACACATTCGCCCAGCAAATTATCCGGTCCGGTACCGGTAAGAATTCCTGCGATATTTAAGTAAACCTTGAGGTTAGCATGAAATACATCGTTTTCGTTATCAAACAACATGCTGATAATTACTTTAACTGGTGCAGTTGCTTTAGCTTTAGGCTCATCAGGATTATCACTTTTGCCACCGTCATCAACCGGTCCGGAGAATATGGTTCCGCTGCCATCGAAACGGATAAACCTAAGTCCTCCGGAAGTGTTAAAGGCTATTTCAAGTTGCACATCGGCATAAATTAATTTATCGCTTGCCACAGCCAGTCCTACACCGGCAATAAATCCAATGCCACAATTTTTATCAGGGACATAAGCGGGATTTGCACTGATTTGATCTTTTCGCTTCATGTGGTCATATGCACCTCCAGTAATTCTTAAAAGTGTCACAGTTCCGATCTGTATCTTCACGGGTACGCTCACTTTTACAAACCAGTATTTAAAATCGTCTTTGGTGCCAAAATATATTTCTGCCGAAACCGGTTGTGGAACTATTTTTTTGATGGTAAATTCAACTTCGCCGTGAAAGCCATTGCCATAGACCTCGTCATTTTTATAGGATAACTCTCCTTTTAAGGCAAAAATGGACAACTCGCAGTTGATGTCCATCGATTTGATTCGCACCCCGCCGTATTTCCATTCCTGCTTACCTTTTACTTTGGTTACGGGATCGACTTTGCGTTCTACGGAAGCATTTACCTCAAAACTTGTACAAGCGGCAATGCCCTTATCTGAGGAGCTCATAAGCGCCACAATTACATTAAACTCCAGCGTGGCTTTATCATCCATAATCCCAAGGGCTATGCTATCGATACAAAAACTGAAATTCTGAATCTTAAATCCTGCGCTGCTGGCTACTGCAAACTTTCCGCCCAGTAAATATGGACTCTCCGTGGTGAGGAGCAATTTTTCGAACCGGATGCCTTTGGCTGTAACGGCATCGTTTTCCAATAATATAACGCCGTTGAGCATCGCCGAAGGCACAAACTTGCCATTGAGCAATTCTACATTGATGGTACAGCTTTTATTCAGTTGAATACCGCCGCCAAATGGAAAATTATAGGTTCGGGAAACATTGGTTGTAACAGAAAAATTATATTCGAGACCTTTTTTTGTACTTTGAAACTGTGCGCCATAGCCAAGGGTATCGTTATTCAGAAAAGGTACCCCTAGTTTTCCATTAATGACTCCAGCGGTAAGGTTGTTTTGGGTAATGGTGACCCCAATCTTGTCAACAGAAAACGGCCAGCCTGATGCATCGCCATCGCCGAAACCCAGCACCGGGGAAACTGAAAAACTGCCGGAAACGCCGGATTCGTCGATGAGCATATTTCGAACATCGATTTCTGTACGACCCTTATTCCCGCTAAGCTCTGAAGGGAGATAAACTTTAAGTTCCTTTAGAAAAAACCCGCGCCAAAGGGCAGGCTGATCTTTAAAATCATTTTTATAGGTGGCAGGAAAAACAAATCCTTCACAATTGGCATAATCGCTCATGTCGACTGCGGCATTTTTAACCTCAAAAGCCATATCGCCTAACCCAGAAATTCTGAAAGGTGTAATTGAAACGCTCGCAACAATATCGTCGGGGTCGGCAGCATTGACTTCGAATGAAGCGGTTACCTCCTTTTGGTCTTTGCTCAATTCAGGATCGGGAATAAAAACATCGCCCGAGAACTTAAATAAACCTTTTAGATTAACCGATTTGAAACCATTGCAATCCCATTCGATGTAATTATCACCATCACCCGGCAGTATCAGATGTACCTGTTCGCTTATGGCTATTTCGATGTCGGAAATCAACGCCATTTTGCTCGACTGCGACGAAGCGATGCCTGCGGGGGTAATCAGCAAATGTCTTACCTCAAAGCTAATTCTTTTGGTTTCTCCATTTAGCTTTAACTGGGTGTATGCATTGATCATAATTCCCCCGGGGGCTGCAAGAGCGCTGTCGATACCGATAACGATTTCTTTGTTATTAATGGTTCTTTTAACGCCAACTGGTAAATTTTTAAGGTTCGCTTCACTTAATTCCTTAACGGTATTGCCATTTTCCTGTATTTTAGCCAGTAAAGAGGTAATATAAGTTTCTTTGGGGTTGACTGATTTTGAAATGGTTGAAGTTTGCGCAAAGGCGTATCTGCCCAATAGAAGATTCAGGCATAGGAAAAGAGCGGTGCGGAAAAGGTTGGATGCTAACATTCAGTTTGGTGTTGGTTAAGAATGATTATTTTAATCGTAGTTCATATTCCGGACAAATAATGGTTTTAACGTTTCCACATCAAGTTAAAGGTAAATGTCTGTTCTATAATTAAATCGAGATTCTTAAATTTAATACACACTTCATTTCTTCTAGTCATAATTATCCGTATTTTAATTTATTGCATGGCGTCCTCATCACTCTCAAATATTCCAATCACCAGCCCCGGATCGTGAATTCCATCCCATTGGTGCTTGGCAAGGTAAGTACCTCCTTTATAATCCATGAGGTTTTCGGTACTTTTTTCAGGTATCTGATACTTATTGTCAAAGGTATGAGAGAGGTGGAAAACCCCATGGCCAAGCTCATGGGCCATAGTTCGGTAAACGGCAGTGGTCGGCGTTGCTTCATCGGTAAAGATGTAACCGAATTGTTTACTGCGAGGCATATCGCCATCGCAGGTTTTATCATCGTTTGCCCTGGTGTTAAGGATAAACAGATATACGGCATTTTGAACGAAATTTGTTTCTTTTGATTGCTTAAAGGCGTTGTTAAGTTTCCGCATGCCGGAGGTGTACATATTAAAAAGACCGCTACCCTTCACGTTCAGACTGTCGGTTGAGTAGATAAAGGACTCATCCATACCAACCTGCCAATCGATGCCTACAGGTTTGTATATTTTATCCAGTTCCGCTTTAACAGTCTCGGCATCTCCATTCCAATCCGGTGAAGCTGGTGTTGGCTTTACCGGTACGAGAATTACCCTGAGCTGCTTTGCAGTGCAACTTAGTACAATAATTTTACCCATGATATCCCATTGGTCCGGATGCCACCTTTTTGGGTATATGGCATATATCTCCAGACCGTCCTTATCCTCGCCCGAGGGAAGGGTGAGGCGGTATTCATTTTCGGTGCCGGTTGCCTCTTTTTTTAGCACTGTACCTGTGCCAGTGATATACCTTATATTTTTGGGCTCAATCGCAGCAATGCCTTTTTGTTTGGGAGCTAGTGTTACGGTTGCTTTTACTACATCACTGGTGCCAACCGGTATAAATTTATAGGGTACATCGTAAGGGGTACTTCCCGGATTTTCCAGGGTTTGATATTCGTTGTAAAAAAAGTTGCTTTTGGCATATTCCGGATTTCGTATGTCGAGGGCATATTGTGTTTCGTTTGCTATAGCACTAAAGGTTACCACTGCCCTGTCGGTTTGTATCGAACCACTTCCGGCATCTCCAAAATCAGGTACATTACCGGTCGATTTTCCCAGGGAGGTTACCTCTCCTGTTTTTTTGTCCACACTATAGACGTTTCTTTCCTGGTCCTCAACGGTAAAGTTAGTTGTATAGGTGTTGTTGATCTGATCAGTTACATCGTATCTGAGTGTGTCGCCGTCATGAGTGATCACATTAAGGTTACGGCTGGCAGTGTCCAGCATAAGGGATTGCTTGCCTGAAATAACCACATCATCAAGGATTAGCGATACGTGTGTTGTGCCATTGTTTACCTGGGTCTTACTGCCTTCAAATTCCTGATCGATGTCCCAAATGGCATTGTTTTTCCAGTCGGTGATCAGGGGTATAGTGCCTTCCACCAATTGATAGTCGGTGTTAACCAGAATATTGGTAAAAGTGCAGCGGATTTTAGCATTTTCGAACAAGGGAACAACCATAAATCCTTTGCCTGTGAATCGGCCATTTTCTGCATTGGCCTCAAGGACCGTCATAATAAATCCTCCGGCATCAACTTCCTGCAAAGGCTGAAGTTCATCAACCGGCACCCGGTTGGTAATGGATTTGGCAGAGTATATATCTCCGCATTTGATATCCATGGGAGCAGGCATTTTTAGGATTTTTGATTCGCTAAAGCCTCCCCAGATATTCCCCTTTCTGCCCTGAACCCTAAATTCGTAGGTTTCCTCTGCGACAAGTTTAAAGACATCAAAAGTGTTTTTTACAGTTTGATCTTCAATCCAGAGGTAGTTACCCCCGTTTTTGCGGTATTGGGTTTTATAACCGTCAAAATCAGTTGAGGCATCCCATGTAAGATGAGCTCTGGACGACGCCACCGCTTCCACCTTAAAGTTTTCTACTTTGCTGCCGGGCTGATTGGCAACATCGCCACCATAGGTAAAGCTGTATACTTCGCTGTAACCATTATTTCGGATACGGTCAAGACCACTTCCTTCGATTGCTCTGACACGCCATGCATAATGCATTCCAACTTCCAAAGCCGGATCGGCAATAGTGTAGTTAAGACTTGAAAGACTTGTTTCGCTGGTGTAGATGGGTTGGGTTGATTGAACAAGGTCGTTGGGATTCCTCCCTTCAGGACGTATTTCAAAGAGTTCCAGACGATAGATGGTACTTTGCGCAGCATTGGGAGAAGCTATATTGCGGGGTAGCCATTGGAAGTTTATAAATTGCGAGGCCAGCGCCGCAACCGAAGAGTTGTTAAAAGGCATGTTAAGCTGTGGAGGATCGGCTTTGGCAAGGTAGCAATACATAGAGCCTCCCTGGCTCAAAACCTTGTACGGTGGCTCATAGTTGACAGCCGAAAAGTTAATGGTGTAAAACCCTTCCGGTAAACATTTGGTACGCAGGTAGCATTCACTTGAGTAACCTACAAAGTCCAAGTTTTGGGGGTCGAGGTATGGGTATAGATCACTGCCTGATATCACCTGGGTCTGTCCGGGACTTAGGATTATTGGCGGTGGTAAATACTGCGGTGAAGTCCTGATGATGGTCTTCCCATTGAGCTTTATGTCCATTTGAAGTCGAATGCGGTAGGAGCTTTGGGTAAAGTCGGTTTGGGTAACCATTACCCTAAGCTGCTCGCAGCCGGGAGCTGCATAGTTGACAAGATCAACCGAATATGGAGGAATAAGCTGGGTAGTTACGCTTATGGCAGGGTATTGGGCATGGGCTGGGGAGAAGAAAAATAGTAATAATATAGTAGTTAGTCGGAAGTATTTAGTTGGAAGAAAGTACTGAGTACTAAAGTACTGAGTATTTATTCCTAACTTCTCATCTTTGCTCATGCTCATCTTCTCTTTTTTACTTTGTTATTACAAATCCCGCAGATTTTGCATCATTTTCACAGGTTATGATAAGAACATAGGCACCTGCTGGAGCATTGGGTAATTGGATAGCTTGCTCTCCCTCCAGGGTCGGTTCTATAAGCTGGCTGTACCATAATTTCGAATACATATCCAGTACCTTAAAATAAACTCTTTGTTTGGGATAAAGTTTATAAGCAACTTTGAAGAATCCGGTATTCGGATTAGGTATGATGGCCACTTTTTCAAAACCATTTAATTTTTTACCATCGTTATAGACACAAGGGTCATAGGGCGCTATGGTTACATCTGTTTGTCTGCTATAGTCACAACCGGAGAAATAGCCCGTCATGGTTACCGTGAATAATCCGGCGGAGTCAAATTTTACGATGGGCGAAGCCTGATCGTTCACAATCACCTTTGTTCCCGGGGAGAAGGTCCATTTGACACTATCGGGAACCGGCCAGCTAACAT
>CAYZNC010000259.1:0-9695 GCA_964478555.1 uncultured Bacteroidales bacterium
GCAATAGTTGAGAATTCGTTTTGGCTGGCAGCAGAACAGACCGGGATTAAAACTTCCCAGGATAATATAAATTACATGTGGGGATGGCCAGTATGGCTTGTTTTTGAGACACTATGCAATAAACTCTTACCTTATGCTAAGGAAAACGAGATACAAAAAAAAGTGGAAGAATCTTACTCAATTTTTATAAAAAATATAGAACTAAGTTAGTTAGTTGCAAGCTATTTTAGTGAATAATTAACATATAGTAACATTCTTGGCAAGGGTCTGTATTAATTCAGGATGAACATCCTTAATATTCAATATTAGCAACCCGTCAAGTGAATTGTTGAAATTCGGATCGACATTGAAACCCACGATTTTTCCACCCAGTTGGAGATATTTTTTCAGCAAAATAGGCATTTTATTGCTCATAGGCTCCATATCTTTGATAACACAATCGAGGGTATTAAAATCCGAAACTTTTTCCATTAAAATTCCGGTATCCACATGGTTAGAAACAGGAATGAACGGTTTGCGGGGTTTTACATATCTAGCAAGATTAGCATCGAAATGATATTTCTTAACATAGTCTACCATTACTTGTTGTGAAACTTTTGTATAGCTGTTGCTAATGCTTACCGGCCCTATAAGATATTTGTATTCTTCGTGTTTTAATAAAAAGGAAAAGATTCCTCTCCATAAAAGAAACAATGACATCGGTTTACGTTGATACTCTTTCGCTACAAACGAACGTCCAAGTTCTATAGATTGGGAAAGGACCTGGCCCATTCTCTTATCCATGCGAAATAGGGTTTGCGTGTAAAATCCCTTCATACCATATTGGGAAATAATATCTTTCCCCTTCCCAATCCTATAGCCACCTAATATTTTTTGCTGATCACCATCCCAAATAAAAAGCTGATGATAATGAAGATCAAATTCGTCAACATCAGTTGCCCGGTTAGTTCCTTCTCCAACTTCCCTGAATGCAATTTCACGAAGTCTGCCTATTTCACTTGTAATATTGGGAATAACAGATGAAGGTGCACAGTAAACGGCATAATTATTCCATTGAAAAATTTGATATTCCGGTGTAATATGGATTATTTCTTTCACTAAAAGATCGGCACTAACCATAATTGCTATGCTTTCAACTTTTGAATGAATCTTACGTTGTTTTCTAAAAAAATCCCCAACATCGATCATGGTTTCGAGAGCATAAGTTTTAGCTCGCAAATATCGTCCAAATTGTTCAATGTTGGTAAATTTTGTTTGATCCTTAACTGATATTATATTCCCAATTCGGACAATTATGTGTTCATTGCGTTTATTTAGTAATTCAGAAGGTATTTTTACAGTTCGTAAAATAGGATGGATCTTTCCCATCATATGAAACAGCCAACTGTTGTTTCCATGAAAATAGGCGGGCACCACCGGAACACCTGACTTTTTAATAAATTTTAGTATGGCAGTGTCCCATTGTTTATCAATAATACCTTTTGAATCGTTCTGATAAGTTGAAACTTCACCTGCAGGAAAAATTACCAGGGGATGACCTTGATTAACATGAGTAAATGCATTTTTTAAGCCTAAAAAACTTGATTTACCATTTTGACGGGAGTCGAAGGGATTGACACCAAATATATAATCTGTTAACGGATCGATCCAGTTAAAAATGAAATTAGCCATTATTTTTAAATCAGGCCTGATTTTTAATATGCTGTTGAGTAATATTAACCCCTCGACTCCACCAAAAGGGTGATTAGCTATTAAAATAAACGGGCCCGTTTTAGGTATCCTGGATAAATCTTCAGTACTGATTTCATATTGTATTCCTACTTCATTCAAAACATCTTTAATGAAAGTAGAAGTATCCTTAAGATAATGTTTTGAGTAAATTTGATTGATTTTATCATATTGTAACAATGACATCAATATTTTGGCGGTATTTTTTCCTCCGAATCTATCCAACCGTGCGGCTTTTACGAGGTCGATCGTATGAATCAAATGCATGAGTTTGGTGGTTTGGTTGAATCTTCAAAGTAATATAACCACTATTAAGATAACCTATAGTCTATATTAAGTTTTTGTGTAAAAGATTCTATTTTCAATCGATCTCATTAAACTTATATCCCACAGACCGGATGGTTTCGATCATGGTTTCATATTTTCCTAATTTTTTTCGAAGCCCCACTATTTTAACATCTACTGATCTGTCTGTAACATAATAATCAGTGCCAAAACCGAATTCGATAATCTGGTTTCGGGAAAATACTTTGCCAGGCTTTGATGCAAGTAGCTCCAGCAGTTTAAATTCCGAAAAGGTAAGATCAAGCTTTCGGTTATCTAAAACAACAGTGTGGTTGTCCTTATCAATTAAGAGCCCGCTAATGCTGATAATTCCCTTTTCCCTGGTTTCATCCTGATTTGCCATCAACAAGCTTCGATTTATTATACCATGATCCTCGGTTCGTTTGATGTTTTTTTTAATTCTTACCATGAGTTCTTTTATTCTGAATGGCTTGATCAGATAATCATCAGCTCCCACTTCAAGAGCTGTCACAACGTCTACTTCCTCGCTTTTACAAGTAATCATAATAATAGGAATGCGGGATGTTTTTTGATCCATTTTTAATGCTTTGCAAACATCCAAACCGTCCATTCCCGGCATCAACCAATCTGTTAGTAATATGTCAGGTGGGTCACTCCGGATTTCCTTAAGTGCTTCCATAGGATTAGCATGGGCGCTAACCGTATAACCCTCTTTGCTAAGATTATAAACTAAAAACTCACGAATATCAAATTCATCTTCAATTATCAACACTCTTTTCCCGTTGTCCATAGCCTATTATTTATGCATAAACATATGATAGGAAGATATCTTTATAGTAAAGAGAATCTTAAAATTATCTGAAATATTTTAACAATATTAAAATGGTGCGCTAATCTGAACCTAATAATTCATCAATAGCTTTGAGACCAATGAATGGTCATTGGTAACAGATCTATAACGATTTTTTTGCAACCGGAAGAATGGTGGAATCTTCCTGCATTTATAAATTTCACTTTTCAGAAGGTAGTTCGAAATCAAATAATTCTGAAAGTTTGATGTTCATGGTAAGCAATCCTGAAAATAGTGCTTAGGTTGGATTGGTTTTAGCAGTCTCTATTCTAGCGACCTGGCTAAGGGATAAATCAGATTTATATGCAGTTAATTTTTTATTCCTATTAATAGGATTCATTTTCATTTGGAAAATCTTTCTCTTTGATATCCTTAATATAATGCTTAACAGCTTTCGTTATGATCGTATGTAAATCCTCATAGCGTCTTAAAAATTTAGGCGAAAAGCTTTTATTAATACCCAGCATATCATGCATCACTAAAACTTGTCCGTCTACATGAGGACCCGCGCCAATTCCAATGGTTGGAATTGATAATTTAGCGGTTATTTCTCCTGCTAATTTTGCAGGAATTTTTTCTAACGTTACCGCATAACACCCAACTTTTTCTAAAAGCAACGCGTCATTGATTAACTTTTCCGCTTCCTCTTTTTCTTTTGCGCGTACGGTGTAAGTGCCATATTTGTTAATTGATTGAGGCATTAATCCTAAGTGTCCCATTACAGGAATGCCTGCTGCTACAATTTTTCTGATATCTTCAATTATTTCCTCTCCACCTTCGATTTTAAGGGTATCAGCACCAGTTTCTTTCATAATCCTGATAGCTGCCTCTAATGAAAGAACGGGATTCCCAGAACAAGTTCCAAATGGCATATCTACAACTACAAGTGCTCGTTTAACAGCTTTCATCACAGAGCTGCCATGATAAATAATCTGATCAAGAGTCATTGGAAGCGTTGTAACATTTCCTGCCATTACATTTGAGGCGGAATCACCAACCAAAATAACATCCATCCCCGCTTGGTCTATTATTGAAGCCATTGAATAATCATAGGCTGTAAGCATTGATATCTTCTCTCCACGAATTTTCATTTCTATAAGGCGATGCGTGGTAACCTTTCGTTTGTCATCTTCAATAGCTGTCGACATAATTTTTTTTTAACCCCACAAAATTATAATATAATTCTAAACAGTGACAACTATTTTCCGGAAGGAAACGCAAGGAAACAAACAAGCCCGAAAGCTTGGGTTTTATTTTATTGATCCCTGCTTTTTTAACCAAGCTTGAACTACATTATCGGCATTTGCCACTGAACCACCACGAATGGCTATGCCGGGAAGCATCTTTGAATTTGGACAAAGTTTTTTAATGTCTCGCTCACTGCTACCTATTCCGCTGCCTTCGTGGGTGCAAAAGGGAACAATTGTTTTGCCCGAAAAATCATACGATTCCAGGAAAGAAAAAACAGCCATTGGGAAAGTACCCCACCAATTGGGATAACCCAGATAAATAACGTCGAAATCATCCATTTTTTTAACGGTATCGGTTAATTCGGGACGTGCATTTGAACGTAATTCAATCTTTGCAACCTCCGTTGCTTCGGTATAATCTACCGGATAAGGTTTTACAGTGTTTATCTCAAACAAATCACCTCCGATAAAACCATTAATTTTCTTTGCAATAACTTCTGTATTACCGATTGGCAGGTTTACAATGTTACCCCCTACGTAATTATTGCCTTTACGGGAATAATATGCAATAAGGCATTTTTGCTTTGTATTTGACATCTTTTGCTTTTTTATTCAGGAATTACTTCGTTTAAACACTTCAAAGCATTCAAAGTACGAGGGTAACCGATGTATGGCAACAATTGAGTGGTGACACCTATGCTGCTGTACTTATACTTATAGTTTTATTTTATTACCTGTTAATTAATTTTGCGCTACCACCGGAATATCTATCACCAACGGGCTTAATCTTGGCCCCAGCAGTTTCTATTTCCTGAAGTTCGGTGGGGGTTAATTCGATCGAAGTAGCGCCTAAGTTTTCAACTAACCGCTCTATTTTTGTCGTTCCCGGTATTGGTATAATCCATGGCTTTTGAGCTAATATCCAAGCGATAGCAATTTGAGCAGGAGTGACCTTTTTCCGTTGTGCAACGTCTTTTACTAATTCTACAAAAACCAAATTGGCTTTAATGTTTTCGGGACTCAAGCGGGGTACTGTGCTGCGAAAATCTTTACTATCGAAAGTTGTGTTTTCGTTCATTTTCCCTGTGAGGAATCCTTTTCCAAGCGGGCTGAAAGGAACAAAGCCAATACCAAGTTCTTGGAGTGTTGGAATAATCTCATCTTCCGGTTCACGCCACCATAAAGAATATTCGCTTTGAAGTGCAGTTACCGGACAAACAGCATGGGCACGACGAATGGTTTTTACACCTGCTTCTGATAATCCAAAATATTTTACTTTGCCTTCTTTAATCAGATCTTTTACAGTTCCTGCAACGTCTTCGATAGAGACATTGGGGTCAACCCGGTGCTGATAAAACAAATCAATACAATCGATTTTTAAACGTTTTAAAGAAGCTTCGGCTACTTTCCTGATTCTATCAGGATGACTATCAAGACCTTCCCCACCAATATTGAAACCAAACTTGGTAGCAATTACTACCCTTCCTTTAAAAGGTTCCAGCGCCTCACCAACA
Source organism: uncultured Bacteroidales bacterium (assembly GCA_964478555.1). Classification (GTDB taxonomy): domain Bacteria; phylum Bacteroidota; class Bacteroidia; order Bacteroidales; family JAAUTT01; genus JAAUTT01. The sequence goes on from CAYZNC010000259.1 coordinate 5,589, forward strand.
AGTTCTTCATTGATATAAGGCCCATATACCTCAGCGGTATCAAAAAATGTAACACCTAATTCAACAGCTTTACGAATAAGGTTAATTGATTGTTCTTTATCGGCTATTACACCATAGCCGAAACTCATACCCATACAGCCTAAGCCTATTTCGGATACTTCTAATCCACTGTTGCCAAGTTTTCTTTTTTTCATTTCTGTATATATATTATTATTGTTATTAGTTACACCATATAAAATTATCACAATGCAAAGTTGGGTAGAAAAAACCTAAGGATTTTTATACCTATTACTGATTTTAGTACCCGAATTACGGATAATGATTTCGGCAGTGAATATTTATATAAAAAGCACCTTACCTTTACCTAAAATTAAAGCAAAATTATGGATGAAATAGTAAAGTTGGAGAATATATCTCAATATAATTCAATGAGAGGGGTAGAAACTTTGCATCCTTTGGTGAGTGTAATTGACATGTCAAAAGCAAAGCCTTTACCAAATGGCAGGATTCATTTTGGTTTTTTCTGCGTTTTTCTAAAAGAAATAAAATGTGGCGATTTAAAATACGGTTGCAACTATTACGATTACCAGGAAGGAACGCTTGTATTTGTGGCTCCGGGACAAGTTTTAGGGGTAAATAATAAGGAATATATTCAACCGAAAGGATGGACATTGCTTTTTCATCCTGATTTGATTCGAGGCACATCGCTTGGGCACAACATAAAAGATTATTCTTTCTTTTCGTATGAAATAAACGAAGCCCTGCATTTATCTGAGAAGGAGAGACTGATTGTATTGGATTGCATGAATAAGATTGATTATGAATTAAAACAGTCCATAGATAAGCATAGTAAAACACTTATTGCAAATAATATAGAATTGCTGTTAAATTATTGTATGCGCTTTTATGACAGGCAGTTTATTACCCGAAATATTGTTAATAAAGACATTCTGGTAAAGTTCGAAAGATTATTGGATGATTATTTTCAATCAGAAATGCCACAAACATTAGGATTGCCTACTGTAAAATATTGCGCTGAAAAAATTCACTTATCAGCAAATTACCTGGGGGATTTGATAAAAAAGGAAACGGGGAAATCGCCGCAGGAGCATATACAACTTAAGTTGATGGATATTGCAAAAGAGCGAATATTTGACACAAGCAAATCAGTCAGCGAAATAGCTTACGAATTAGGTTTTAAACACCCACAACATTTTAGCCGCATGTTTAAAAGTGAAACCGGTTATACTCCTATTCAATTTAGACTGTTGAATTAATCAAACCAATCAACAAAACGGGTGCTGGCAAGAAAGCAAGTTTTCGGCATCGAAGTGAAAGTCGAGGTACGAGACGGCACGAGTTCAAAGGTGAAAAAAAAACATAGAAGCCTGAAGGCAAATTACTCAGGTCAACTTTTGTAATCTGATCGCTGTTAACATTCCCATAAAAAAAATTAAATCCGAAAAATCAAAAACAATTGTTTAAACCGGTTGTTAGTATGCTTATAATTAAAGCATTATAAAAAGGATTACGGTATAAACATTACAAAGAAGACAGTCTTGATTACCGGAACGAAATGTTTTCCGAGGTGATACTCGCGTTAACTTTTGGTGAAGAGATTCGTCCGCAATTGAAAGATTCGTCTGCAATCTTTTGAAAAGAAAGGATAAGGTTATGAAGCTTCGTTTAGGACACAATGTTTTAGGTCTGGCTGCCATGGCGCACGGTGTTATAACTTTGAACTGGCATCAGATTGACTCGCTTGGGAATATTTCACATCCCGAAATGCTGGTATACATGGCGGGTATCGTAGAACTTATTGCGGGTTTAGCAATACAATGGCGCAGAACGGTGAAGTTCGGAGCCTTGATGCTTGGGGTGCTCTTTTTGATATTTTCGCTTTACTGGATACCGCAAATCATTAAAATGCCTTTGTTTTTTGGTAACTATGGAAATTTTTTTATAAAATTTTCTGTGGTTATCGGTAGCCTGTTTGTTTTTGCATCCACTATTCCAAATCATCCCGAAAAAGCAGCAAGAATAGAAGGAACTGCATGCCTATGCTTTGGTTTATGCATTATTTCATATGCGCTATTTCAACTCTTTTATCTTACTTATACGGCAAGTTTGGTTCCTAAGTGGATTCCGCCAGGTCAAATGTTCTGGGCAGTAACTACCACCATAGCATTTGCTCTTGCAGCATTCGCTATACTTTCCGGACGCTTAGCGCTTTTGGCATCGAGGTTGCTCACCATAATGCTCATGGGATTCGGTGTGTTGATATGGCTACCTGCATGCGTTGCGCACCCGCATGAAATGAATAACTGGGTCGAAAATGCTTTAAATCTTGCATTGGCCGGAACAGCGTGGATTGTGGTTGATTTTCTTTCTCAACGGAAGGTAATTCCGATTAGATGGCCATTTGGTCATGCACAAGTAACAGAAAGGAAATTAGCGGAATGAATCAGGTAATTGCAATCCGAATTGTATAATGAATAAGGTCAGAAATATTGATTACGGCTGGCGACGTTTCGACAGGATTAAAACTTTTTTAATTGCTTACAGATAAAGTCAGATCTAAATAATATACTTTAATTATTTAATTTTTGTTAACATCTGCAAATTATTTCCATCTGCCTCCCATTTATTTAATATAGACCATTGTACCCATTTTGGATAAATTGAACAAACACATTCATTTTTATAACCCGGATATGATTTTACATTTGAATAATTGTTTTCAAAAACATAAACAGTGTCAGATTTATTGGTATTTAAATAGCCCCAAAATTCATTTTCATCACTATTACTAATAATTATAATGTTGGGGTTATTATAAAAATTAATTTTTAATCCACAAAAACCAAAAGCCCCTTTATCGTGACTTATCAATGCAATAGGTGCTTTGGGCGATTTTTCGTACAAAAACCTGTAAAAATATAAATCATTATTAGAAGGGGTAAACATTTTTGCAAATAGCGGATGAATGTTAAGGATTATAATAAAAATATATAGATACTTAGCAAATTTCATTAATTTAAAGGATTTAATAATAAAATCAATACCTGTCGTAATTAAATAAATAAAAATAAATACAATTGGAAATAAAAAGCGAATTTCTTTATGCCCGGCAGAACAGTGTGCCAATAGAAATGGAACTAAACACCAAACAAAAATGTTCATACGTTTTTGAAATATCCCAATGAAAAAAAATATTAATAATAAAATAGTGAACACTGGAAATGACAAATGTATAAATTCATTAAAATAATACCACCATGGTGAAACTCCCCAATAGGCTGCTTTATTTTCAATTACATTAGCTTTGAAATAATTTAATGGGGTTAATTCAAAATGACCATAGAACCAATAATCGATATAAACACATAATGTCATAATCAATATTCCTGAAATTAATAGCGTAATGATATAATTTCGTTGTGTTTTTTTAATTATTATCAACCACAATCCAAGTCCCACAATCGCAAAAGCCATTTGAAAACGGAAAAAGAATGATAAACCCAATAATATACCTGGAATAATAAAATTGAAAGCCCGGGTGTTTTTATTATCGTCACCGGATTTTATAATAAAGTATAAGGCACCTAGAAAGGTAATGGCAGCTAAATTTTCTGAAGAAAACCTAACGCTGATATAGGGAACAAAACCTAATAACAGGCTCATAAAAACAAAAATTCTTTTACCTATATCAGTTAAATATTCCCTGATAACCAGTAAACTCAACTTACAAAATACAAACCATGACAGTAATGCACATAATAATCTAAAAATAAGAGCGTAAGTGAATTGATTATGAATATTAAATAAGTTGAAAGCCTTTATCATTATTGCGGCGATGGTTGGCTGCAAAGCGGGTCGAATATGCTCATTGAATTCCCAGGGTAAGTCTGCCAAAGGTGAAAGTCCCAGTTTATAATTGCAAAATTCCAAAATTTGAAAATGTTCATCGGGGTGATAAAAGCCAATGCTATAATAGGCTGTTACAAGGTAAACGATAAAACTTACGCAAAAAATATTCTTATATGGAGATTTTAAAATTTCAATCATAATATTTTCTTTCCTCTTTGCTTTCTTCCTTGCGTTCAT
>CAYZNC010000260.1:0-9610 GCA_964478555.1 uncultured Bacteroidales bacterium
AATCGGCATAGTAGGTGTTATGCAAATATCTAAAATTGTTAACGCCGACAGCACCTTGTATAATAAGGTAACCGTGCCATTATACAGGTTATCAGTAACGTCTACGCAATTTGAAAGAGCTATACTAAATTGCCGGGATATGATTACAGAAAATTCTCCCGAAAAAATTGCAAAAATTATTGAAGCAAGAAAAGAAAATTCAAGGCTAATTTCAGAATCATTAACAGCATACGAAAAAACTATCCATACCGATGCAGACAGGAATATGGTAGAAGAGTTCAAAGAAAATCGAAAAACATTGACCGAGGACATCCAGCTAATTGAAAAACTAGCCTATACAAATAGCGATGCAGAAGCATTTAAGTATATGCGTGATGGGCGATTTGCCGAATCTGCAAAAAAAGAACAAAAGCTTATCGACAGCATGTTTAATGCACTTGTTAGAGAAGGTGGTAGCATTTCTGAGGATAATAAGCAAGTTGCCAGCACATCTTCCGGTTTCATTATTATGCTGATCATATTCGGAGTATTGGCAGCAATTAGTTTAGGATACTTTATTTCCGCCAATATCAATAAAATAATCAGGCAATTAGTAAGCGAAACCCGCAAATTAATCGAAGCAGCTATTGCCGGAAAGCTCGATGTACGAGGAGATCCCGAGAAAATTAATATAGAATTCCGGGAAATTATGACAGGTATTAACCAAACCCTCGATGCGGTTATTAAGCCGTTAAATGTTGCAGCTGAATGTGTAGATCTGATCTCAAAAGGTGAAATCCCCGCAAAAATCACCGATAACTACAACGGCGATTTTAACATCATAAAAAATAATTTAAACCAATGTATCAATGGCTTGGGAGGTTTAATAGAAGCTAATGCCGTGTTGCAGAAAATGGCCGTAAATGATTATACCTCAAAGGTAACAGGTAACTACCAGGGTATATACGCTCACGTTGCTGATGCAACCAATTTGGTTCATCAAAGGATTACCCATGTAATCGAAATGGTCGAAAATGTTTCACAGGGTGATCTTAAAGATTTGGCTGATCTCGAAAAAATCGGTAGAAGATCAGAGCGTGATACATTAATGCCCTCTATGATCAAAATGATGAAGGCTATCAATCTTTTAATCGAAGATGCCAATTTGCTTGCCAAAGCTGCCGTAGAAGGTAAATTGCAGATCCGCGCCGAGGCATCCAAACATTTGGGCGATTTCAAAAAAATAATCGAAGGCGTTAATAATACACTTGATGCTGTTATTGGTCCATTAAATGTTGCAGCCGATTATTTAGCCAAAATTGCGATTGGCATTATGCCTCCGGTCATTACTGCTGAATACGAAGGTGATTTCAATTCGCTTAAAGACAATATCAATCTTTTAATAGAAGCTTTAAACCTGATCATTGAAAAATCAAAATTAGTGGCTAAAGGCGATCTGACCATTGAACTTAAAAAACGTTCGGAAAATGATGATCTTTTGCAGTCTCTTTCCGATATGGTTATGGCTATAGCAAAGGTTCTAAACGAAGTTCAGGCTACTGCCGAAAATCTATCGCTCAGTAGTGAGGAAATGACGGCAACTACCGAAAATTTATCTCAGGGAGCTAACGAGCAGGCCAGTTCAACAGAAGAAATCAGCTCCTCAATAGAAGAAATGACGGCGAACATTACACAAAACGCCGATAATGCCCGACAAACTGAAATTATAACCCTTAAAGCATCAACCGATGTTGAAGAAGGTAGTAAGGCTGTAAACTTAACGGTACAGTCCATGAAAAATATCGTTCAGAAAATCGGTATCATAAGCGAGATTGCAAGCCGCACTGATTTATTAGCAATAAACGCAGCTATCGAAGCAGCTCGTGCCGGAGAACATGGTAAAGGCTTTGCTGTGGTTGCAGCAGAAATTCGAAAATTGGCTGAACGAAGCCAACTTGCTGCTAATGAGATTGAAGATGTTTCCAAAAACAGTGTTGAAATTGCTGAAAAATCAGGGAAAGTATTGGCCGAAATAGTACCGGATATTCAGAAAACGGCCCGGTTAGTTCAGGAAATATCCGCCGCCAGCCAGGAACAAAATTCAGGTACCTTACAAATTAACAATGCTGTACAGCAATTAACCACAGTAACCAGTGATACTGCTTCGTCGGCTGAAGAACTGGCGTCAAGCGCAGAGGAATTATCCAACCAGGCTGAAATTCTTATGGGAGTTATCTCATTCTTCAAAATGAAGGATGATGGAGAATCCAAAATTAAAAACAAAATACAAAAGGACAGGCAATTGAGAGGACAACCGATAAAGAAATTTAAACAATTCACCAATACAACTCAAAAATCGAACCATGTGGATTTATACAATCACAATGAGGATCCGGATTATGAAAGTTTATAAGAATGTGCCGTGTATAAGAAATATGCAAAATGCCTTGTCCAAATCTGAAATTGCTAACATGCTTGCTTAATATATAATAAATATCTAACAGACTGATTTATTAACAAATTAACATTAATACAATGTAAAAATGAAAACGATTTACACAAAATTAACCATTTCAGGAAAATTAATTGTGCTGTTGGGAATGGTGCTTATTGCATTATTAATCATCTCTTTTTACACAGTTATATCCATCAATAAGCTAGATAAGCTTGGAAATATAGTAACCAATTTGGAACGTTTAAGTAATAAGACTCTTGAATTACGGCGTTCCGAAAAAGATTTTATGCTCCGGGAACTTAATAATGCCGCATTTTATGAAAATGGCGAAAGTAAATATCTCACGAAGTTTAATACGGATTATACCCAGGGATTGGAAATAATCAACGGTCTCAAGGGGAATGACCTTATAAAAGGTTTTGGGTTGAGCCAAGCCTTTGGCGACATTGAAAAAGATTATGATAGCTACAAGACAAGCTTTTTAACTTATGTATCCGGTTCTAAATCAACCGGATACCACGAATATGGGCTTGAAGGAAATTTAACCAAATCGTTAAATGCTTTAGAGGATTTATATAACAAAGAAACCTATAATAAATCCTTAGAAGAAGAATTACAGAAATTAAGTGTAATGGGAAATGTTTTTATTTATGAACCTACCCAGAAGCTTATAGACGAATTCAACATCATGGTGAATAAAATTACAGACATGATTAATAAGGATAGCCACGATAAAAAGCTGGCGTTACTTACCGATAAAGTGGACCAATTTTCATTAGCTTTTCACAAACTTGCTGAGGTTGAGACAAAAAATGGTTTTGATGAAAATTCCGGACTTCAAGGCGAATTGAGGGTTGCCATTCATAAGGTGGAACCGGAAATCAATAAAATTTCGGAAAATGTTTCGGCAAAAATTGTTGATGAAAAAAGTTCTATTATCAGGAATCTGATTCTGTTTTTTATAATCATAACCTCAATTGTTGGATTGTCCTTCCTCTATCTTATTAGAAACATTAAAAGCGTTATAAACAATCTATTAGAACAAACAAAACGATTGATTAACGCTGCAAAACTAGGAAACCTAAAAACTCGCGGCAACCCCGAAGAAATAAGTATCGAATTCAGGGGAATTATGGTTGGTATCAACGAAATTCTCGATGCGGTTATCATTCCATTAAATGTAGCAGCAGACCATATTGCAAAAATTTCCAATGGTGTTCTTCCAGAGGTAAGCACAGAGCTGTATAACGGCGATTTCAAAATAATACTACAATCCCTTGCGGATATGGTTGGGGTTATTAGCAACATTGTAAGTGAAATCCAAGGTGCGGCTGAAAATCTTTCGCTTAGTAGTGAGGAAATGACTGCTACAACGGAGAACCTTTCTCAAGGAGCTAACGAACAGGCCAGTTCAACGGAAGAAATCAGTTCGTCTATCGAAGAAATGACGGCAAATATTACACAAAATGCAGAAAATGCCCAACAGACAGAAAAAATTGCCCAAAAGGCTTCGGATGATGTTTTGGAAGGCAGTAAGGCAGTAAACCTAACGGTAGATTCCATGAAAAACATTGCTCAAAAAATAACCATTATTAGCGAAATTGCTAGCCGGACAGACTTGTTGGCAATCAATGCTGCTATTGAGGCGGCGCGCGCCGGTGAACATGGCAAGGGATTTGCAGTTGTTGCCGCTGAAATACGTAAACTTGCTGAAAGAAGTCAGATTGCAGCTTCTGAAATTGAAGAGGTATCCAGAACCAGTGTGGGTGTAGCTGAACGATCAGGTAAAGTGCTAACCGAAATAGTTCCTGATATTCAGAAAACTGCAAGACTTGTCCAGGAAATTGCTGCAGCCAGTCTCGAACAGAACTCAGGTACAAAGCAAATCAATAATGCCGTTCAACAATTGGCAACCGTAACTAATAGTACAGCTTCATCTGCAGAAGAACTGGCATCGAGTGCCGAAGAATTAGCCCAACAGGCAGAATCCTTACTAAACGCTATCTCATTTTTCAAAACGACCGTAAATGCCAGTGGTAAAGCTAAAACTAACAAGAGCAAACGTGTGCATGAACCTGTTTTGCAGAGTAATAAAGTAAAGCAGCAGGTTGTAAGTTCTGTTTCGGCATTATCACAAAACTTTTTTAGAAAAGATGAAGGTTATGAAAACATGTAATTGACCAAAACTAATCAATTATATTAATTACAAATTTTGATTATAAAATCTAAAACTTTCGATATGGAAAATATAACAAAACAAGCCTATTTGTCATTCAGGCTTAGCAACGAACTGTTTGCAGTTAATGCTTTCAAAGTACTGGAAGTACTGGAACAACAATACATAACAGAAATTCCTCAAACGCCTGATTATGTTTTGGGAGTTATCAACTTTAGAGGTGAAATATTACCCGTTTTTGACACCCGCAGAAAATTCAATATGCCCGCAAGGGATGAAAAACAAAAATTTGTAATCATCGTGTTGGACTTGGTTATCGATGGACAACAAGTGATGATTGGCACTACAGCCGATGGCGTTAAAGATGTGATCGAAATAGAAGAAAAAGAAATCAAAGAAGTGCCAGAAGTGGGTAGTTCTTTCAACATCGAATTTCTGGAAGGAATCATTCACCGCGATAACGGATTTATTATGATGTTAAATGTGGATAAAATTTATGCCGAAGAAAACGTGGAATTAATGTTGCAAAATGTTGCCACAGCTCCGCAAGCTTGATGAACAGTGCTTGCGGGGTTTGAATTATTAACATTTAAAATAAACCGTAGAGAAAAACATTAACAACTAAGCGATACGGCTTCGTCAGCTGAGGAACTGGCATCTAGTACAGAAGAACTGGCAAATCAGGCTGAAATTCTAATGGAAGTTGTTTCATTCTTCAAAATGAAGGATGACCGAGAATCGAGAATTAAAAGCAAAATCCAAAAGAACAGACAATTGCGAGCAGCGCCGGCTAGAAAACCAAAACAACCCCTGAGCTTCACGAATAAGTTGCCTAGGGTGGATGTATCAAATAACATTGCAGATAGCGACTACGAAAGTTTATAGCTAATTAAGCGGTAGGTAGAAAGTGCGCATACTTTCTACCTGCTTTTTAAAGTTTAAAAAAAGTACGTTCCTATCCCTATGCATCCTGAATACGATTAAATATATGAAACATATTGCTTTCGTAATTCTCCTGTTGTGCTCAGTTCCCTATTCCTGGGGACAAACTAAATTTTCAGATGCATTCAAGTTCAGTACATCGGTTAACAGTGATTTTGTTGTCAATTTTTCAGGAGGATTAAAGCAGGGCTATACCTATCTTGGGAAGGAAGATATTAGCTTAACTTTCAATACCAGGGATGCAGGGCTATGGAAAAATGGCACTTTATTTCTTCATGGGATAAACACACACGGTAATGGTCCTAGTGAAACCTTGACAGGCGATTTGCAGATTATGTCAAATATCGAAGCTGGAGATCATACAGGTTTGTATGAATTCTGGTATAGTCAGTCATTGGGAAAATTTTCTGTGCTGGTGGGGCAACACGATTTAAATTCCGAGTTCGTTGGAACCAAATATGGAGGAACTTTTATAAATAGTTCTTTTGGAATTGCACCCAGTATTTCCCTAAATATGCCGGTATCCATTTATCCCATGGCAGCGCCTTGTTTGTTGCTGAAATATACCCCAAATGAAAAATTTTGCGGGAAAGTGGCAGTATATGATGGAAATCCCGGAAATTTTGAAAATAACCGCTTTAATTTGCAATGGAACATTTGTTCCAGGGAAGGTCTGTTCTATATTGGTGAGACTCAGCTTATTCAAACGCAAGATGAAAATCAAACAGGAATTTTCAAAATCGGAACATTTTATCACAGCGGATCGTTCATAAGTTACAATGATACATCGAAATTACATAGAGGTGATTTTGGAGCCTATGTGGTTGCCGAAAAAGCTCTTTTTGCAAGAAGTCTCCATGCCGGACGCGGGCTTTGCATATTCTTTCAGGGAGGCATAGCCCCTCCTGCATACAATATGGTACAATATTATGTTGGCGGAGGATTCCGGTACCACGGTATATTGCCTGCACGATTTAAAGATGAACTGGGAATTGCTGTTGCCGGTATATTGATAAGTCCTTATTATATGCACATCTATCCTGGCACCCTGCCTTATGAAACTGCCCTGGAAAGTACCTATATTTTCCGCTTTGGTGGCAAATATGCTATACAACCCAGTCTTCAATATATTATCCATCCGGGAGCCAATGAAAATATCAATAATTGTTTTGTTGGCTTACTAAGGTTTACCTTGACCTACCCATAAAAATTCAAAAAGCGCTCAAATTTTATTCATACTGCTTGTCATATCAAGATTTATTCAATCTTAAATTACGACTCATTCCACTAGGGGAATCAAACGGCAATTTTATGCATCCCCTAAGCGGAATCCTGAGACAATTTCAGGATTTCCCTTACCATTTTTCATGTTTTTCCCTATAAAACCAACCTTTCAAAAAAACGAAATTTGATTATACCTAAATCAAAAAAAATAATCCAGCGATAATCGCTAAAATATGACATGGAAACGCCCCCGCAACTGCGGGTAATAAATCTTTAACTAAATTATATTCGTATGAAAATTATGATTGTAGATGACAGCAGACAGTTTCGGGAAAGTTTAAACGATTTTCTTACCCATAAACTTCATCACGAAGTTATAGCAGAAGCCAAAAGCGGAGAAGAATTTCTTGCCATGAAAAGTGAAATGCAAATAGCAGATATTATCTTGATGGATATAGTTATGAATGAAGTGGACGGAATTAAAGCTACCCATAAAGCGCTCGATTTTTATCCAACTATAAAAATCATAGCGGTAACTATGCACGTCGACAAGTTATTCCTCGTTCAGCTCATCGAAACCGGTTTCAGAGGCTGTGTTAACAAATCCGATATATGGGCTAATCTCAAGGAGGCGATCAGTACTGTCTTTGCTGGTTCAATTTACTTCCCTGATGATATTGGAATAATGAATAAACAATTGATCTGACGAAAACAAAAATTCATTGCCCAAAAATTTAAATAGCCAAACACATGGAAAACAATTATCTGCAATTCAAAGATATGTTTATTCAGGAGGCAAAAGAACTTCTGACCAACCTGGAAAGAGATTTATTGGATTTAGAAAAAACCCCCGCTGAAAAAGAACTTATCGAATCTGTGTTCAGGGCTATGCATACCTTAAAAGGTGTGAGTTCAATGTATGGCTTTAGCAACATCAGCGATTATACGCATTCATTCGAAAGCATTTATCAGGCTGTTAGAGATGGAATAACACTAATGACTAAAGAAATATTTGATCTTACCTTTCAATCCATCGATCACATCCGATGTCTGTTGCAAGACGCAGATCTAAATGACAAAGACAACAAAAAAAGACACAAACAACTCATTAATAGTGTTAAAACTGCGCTGGAAAAACTAAATGGAACCGCGGCCGAAACAACTGTTGAAGCCAGAAAAGACGATCCTCAGAAAAGAAAAGACAGAACCTGGTATATCTTGTTACGCACCAATGAAGCACTTGAATTCAGAGGAATTAAGATTCTTAATATATTTTACGACTTTTGTTAACTGGGTTCCTTCGAAATTATTAAAAATCCCCTGATAATCTCCCTACAAGCTGAAACCTCCGAGGAATACTGGGGAATATTCTTATCCACTCCTGCAACACGCGATGAGATTGAAGAGGTATTCATCTTTATTTTAGAGGATTGTAAAATCTCAAAGGTTTCAGATTTTAACCTATTCGATAAAGAAGCGGTTACCAACAAACCACTCCACGATGACATCTCTATCCTCGATGCTATCGAACAGGAATATAACAAACATCACGAAGCGGAAATAAATACAAGCTCCTTTAAAAATGAAGGTATCAAAGAGGTTAGCAGACAACTTACTTCACGTATTTCCGTAAGCGCGGATAAATTAGATACGTTAAATCATCTGGTTAGTGAACTGGTTACCACTAACTCAGAATTGTCGCTGGCCATCCAGACGAATCAATTGAACAAAATTATTCAGGCAGGCGAAAAAATCGAAAAGTTATCTAAATTCTTTCGCGAAAATGCATTGAACATTAGGCTAGTGCCTGTAAAAGACATGTTGGTTCGTTTCAAACGTCTGGTTCGCGATTTATCCCAACACCTGGGTAAAAAAGTAGATTTTAAAATACAAGGGGAAGACACGGAACTGGACAAAAGCCTTATAGATGCTCTTGCTGAACCACTCATGCACCTTATACGAAACTGTCTCGACCATGGCTTAGAGGTTCCCACCGAAAGATTGAAGAAAAATAAATCAGAAACCGGTGTCCTCAAGTTCGTGGCCTACCAAGCCGGTAATTCTATTAATATCACTATCAGTGACGATGGTATGGGTATCGACCCCGCAATTATTAAAAGAAAAGCCATTGAAAAGGGTTTCATAACTTCTGACAAACATTTGACAACCAAGGAAGTATACGACCTCATATTCCTGCCTGGTTTTTCAACAGCCCAAAGTCTTACTGAAGTGTCTGGCAGAGGGGTTGGCATGGATGTAGTGCGAAGAAGAATACAAGATATAAGAGGCGACGTTGAAATAGAATCTGAGGTTGGTGTTGGCACTACTTTTACCATTCAATTGCAGCAAACCATTTCAATTATTGATACTTTGCTGATTAAATCGGTCAACACGTATTTCTTAATTCCGCTGTCGGAAATTGAAGTTTGTGATCAAAAAGAAAGCGCAGAAATATTCAAATCGCAGAGTAAGTTTGTTGAATACAACAAGGACCTGGTGCCTTATGTGCACCTGCGTAACGAATTCCATCTGGAACTAAACAACCTGCTAACTCAAAATATAATCTACATAAACAAAAATGAAAACCGCTTTGCCATCATCGCCGATCGCATTATAGGTGAATATCAGGCAGTTATTAAGCCGCTTCAAAGTGTTTTTATGAAACACGAATTTCTATGTGGGGCCAGTATTATGGGCGATGGAAATCTAGCTCTCATGCTTGACACGGCTAAACTAATCAAATCTGTTTTTTACTCACAGTCCGACAAGAAACAGCCATCGGTTATTCACTAATTAAAAAATCCACATACTAGTTGCATGTTTATAAACTAGGA
>CAYZNC010000261.1:0-9593 GCA_964478555.1 uncultured Bacteroidales bacterium
CATAAAAATGACATTACTTAGTGTTAATATTAATAAAATTGCCACTATCAGGAACTCCAGAGGAGGTAATACCCCTAATGTAAAAGAGGCTGCATTGAATTGTGAAAAATTTGGCGCCCAGGGAATAACTGTTCACCCGCGTCCTGACGAGCGACACATTAGATATAACGATGTCCGTGAGATTCGTCCCTTACTTAAAACTGAGTTCAATATTGAAGGGAATCCCAATTCAAAATTTATCGATTTAGTATTAGAAGTTAAACCTGAGCAGGTTACCTTGGTTCCTGATGCGCATGATGCAATTACTTCCAATCGGGGTTGGGATACGCTAAAAAATTGTTCCCTGCTAACTGACATAATAAAAGAATTCAAGGCTCATCATATCCGAACTTCTGTTTTTGTAGACGCTAACCTTACTATGGTTGAGTATGCTGCAAAAACAGGCACCAATAGAATTGAGCTATACACTGAGTCTTATGCCATTAATTTTCCCAAGAACCCTGCAGAAGCTGTTGATTCTTTTGTAAAAGCTGCTGAATTGGCTTCTTTGCTGGGTATGACTGTTAATGCAGGGCACGATCTCAATCTTCAGAATCTTCACTATTTTATTGAAAATATACCATTTCTAAGTGAAGTATCTATAGGTCACGCGCTTATTTCGGATGCTTTGTATCTGGGTCTTGAGAAGACTATTAACCTTTATCTGGAGCAGTTAAAACTTACAAAATCATAGCTTTTGCGGTAAATTATGAATCTTCATTATCAGAAACTCGGACAGGGCCCGGTCATGATTATTTTGCATGGTTTATATGGTTCTGCCGATAATTGGATAACAGTTGCACGAAAATTTGCTTCCCGGTTTACTGTTTATCTTATTGATCTTCGGAACCATGGGAGATCTCCTCATAGTTCGGAACATTCCTATCCTTTAATGGCAAATGATATTGATGAACTTGTATCAAACGAAAGGATCGAAAAGGCATATATCCTTGGTCATTCTATGGGCGGAAAGGTAGCTATGCTTTATAGTGCAATGCATCCGGAAAAGGTTTCCGGTTTAATAATAGTAGATATAGGACCAGGTGGATATGCTAATCTTAGTGAATATTCGTCGCAGGTGATTGGTCACCTGAATATTGTAAATACCATGTTGGCTGTTGATCTTTCCAATTTTACAACCAGGACTGAAATCGAAAATGAACTCGCAAAAACGATCAAAGATCAAAATACCAGGCAGTTTATTATGAAAAATATCGAACGTAGAAAAGATTATTCTTTTACCTGGAAATTGAATGTAGATGCAATAAGCCGGGCTTTACCCGCAATGATGGGGCCCATTCCTCTGGATAAGATTTTAGGAGATAAGCAATTAGCTGAATTTCCGGTTTTGTTCGTCAAAGGTGAATACTCCAATTATATTTCTCCTGATCAGGTAGCCTTACTTTTAAAGTATTTTCCCGGAGCTCAAATAAAAATTGTGCCAGGCGCTAACCATTGGGTGCATTCCGATCAACCCGGTGCATTTATGAAAATACTGGACGATTTTTTACAAGGTTAGAAAAAACCCGTCAGGATTCTCACAACCAGACAGGTTTGCGTACTTGCAAAACTACTTATTTTGTGATTGCTAATAGCTCTAATTGGCTATTTGAGTGTAATCCACTGTTTTGAATATTTTGTTTATTTACCTCATACGTAAGTTTTGAGTTTAACACCAGGAAACTTATTGCCGAACCTCTTCGCACCATCCCGCTTCGCTCACAAACAATCAGCGTATTGAAGGATTTAAATCTGTTAATTATACAAGAGATTTGATCGCAGTAACTTTCTGCAATAAATATCACATGACAGCGAGTAGCCATATCGGGATTACTAAATTTCTTCACAACCACTGGTTGATTATAAATTTTCTTTCCGGTTAAAAGCAAATCCAATTCCTGGTATACCGGAGTTTCACCTATAACACCAACTACAAAATCACCACCCTGGCAGGAATATGGCCAATCAATAAACTTAATGAAATTGAATAAGTAATAGGCTTTTTCCTTTGGCCCCTGTGCGTAAACATCAATCGCTACGAATAGTAAAAGCTTTAACAGCCAAAGTTTTTTAATCGCTCTCATATTGTTTCAAATTTAATTAGCACGTAAGATTTTTGAACAATCACAAATAAGTTTACGATAAGGTTACCATTAAGTAAGGGGAAAAACGGTGATATTAATCATACAATTGAAATGATATTTATTATAGGTTGCCCTTAAAATATTTTACACGCTCATTATCAGATAGAACTAAAAAATATTGTTTATTATTACTTGTAATTATGATCATTATACGGTTTATTTAACTGTTTAATTGAACCGCAATAAAGTGCTCTAAAATTTTTAGCTATTCCGGTTATTGACGATAACGTTTTTATTTTAAATATTTTATATTTAGAATGAATTTAAATAGATGATTTTTACTAAAAAAATAAAAAAGCGAGGGTTACTTTTTAGGAAGAAATGGTATTAATACTTGAAAGTCGGTTAGGCGTTTTTCAGAAGCAAACAGAAGCAACTCGGAAAAGATGCAAGAATTGAAAGATAGGTGAAGTACAGAAGCAATTAGAAACAAACCTCTCCTTTACATCCAATGGATGTTATGCTTAAGATAAAAAGAACAGCACCAGCCTCTCTGAAAAGAGAGGTTTTTTTTTGACAATCGGCCCCCTTTGTCCTTATACCCAGTACGGTACTAAAAAATCATTATTTATCTTCTTTCGGTGACCTTGTGTATTCCTAAGACGACTTTGTGGTTCAATTTTACCTAAAGAACATAAGGGCTTTTGAAACAGCTCAGTTTATTCCGAACTACATGAAAAGTGATAGACATACCAGGAAGGATATCAAATTTTAACATTAATGCTTGAACATAATCCATCAGGAACAAATGACTTTTACCTTTTAATAAACAATGCATTGGTTATTAAAAAATTATATTTAGAATTAATCTAAATAGACGCTTTTTGTAAAAATAAAAATAAAATGAGGGTTACTTTTTGATTTCGAATGGTATTAATACATGAAAGTCGGTTAGGTGTTTTTCAGAAGCAATTCTGAAAAAGAAGCAAGAATAAAGAACGTTAGGCGCGAAGTACAGAAGCAATTAAGAACAAACCTCTCCTTTATGTCCTATGGATGTTATGCTTAAGGTAAAAAGAACAGCACCAGCCTCTCTGAAAAGAGGGGCTTTTTTTATTTATTTTGTTTTTGCTTATAGTTTCTTATAAATAAATCGTAATCCTCAAGTATCTTTTTGTGTATATCATATTCACTTGCATAAATAATAAACTCGTATTGCAGGTGACAAAATTCCATAAATTGATCCAGCATGGTTCCTGTTAAACCGGTAGCGTGGGAGACAATATCCCGATTATATTTTGAATAGGCATATACAAACGTTTTCCGGTTTTCCTTTGCTTGTTCAAATTTCTTTATCCCTTTTCCCTCCTTACTTAACATCATATATACTGCTGTTATAGGGCTACCCAGTGGTATAGCAGCTTGTTCCTGAAGTGGATGTTTGGGTATTTTTGCAATTTCTTTTTGAATTCTCTCATTGATTTGAGCAATCGTATTATCAGGAGCTTTATTGTGAAGAACTTTATATTTAAACTGTTGATAAGTTCCGAGAGAATAAACATTAACCTGATTAAGTTCATAAACCTGCTCTACCAATGGGATCTCAGGGATGTGAATTTGTCTGATCAGGGAGTCAGCAACCTCAAGTAAAGCAGGAAAGTAACCGATTGCAGAAACATAAAGCGTATCATGCAGATTGGCTGAAATGATAAATATTCCTGAAGTGTCGGACACAACACCCCACCTCATATTTTTATTGATGATCTGAGCAAAAAGTATAGGTCTTCTCTCTCTGCTATCAACTAATTTGGCTCTAACCGTATATAGCTTTCTTGGAGTTTGTTGGCTATAAGCATGTTGTGTAAAGATCAAAATCAGAATTCCTGAAAGTATTAACACTAACCGCTTAAACTTATTAAAAAGCATACCTGAAGTTATAAATATCATGTCAACCAATTAGTCTTCACATCAAAAACTAAATTGTGACCGAATTTAGGGCAATCGCAAGGTTTAATTTTTCTTCTGTCAGGTTTTTCATGAGTATTTCTTCGCCTGCTCGATGTACAAGAAATAGACCCTACTAACATACTTAGTATAAGAATATAAATGCACATTTTAACAATCTTGTTGATCTTCCCCATACATTTCATTCATTAAAGTGAGCAAGTTAAAGATATTTTGCTGTTTTAGGTATTAAAATTTGTTAATTTGCTTGAAATAAAACATTCATGGGCCTTTAATAAAGGGCATCTTACATTAAGCCCCTCAAAAACTATACCGAATTGGCTTTGTAAGAAAAAACACACATCGCAAAAATTAACGTAAGAGATTTATTAAATTTGCATTTTATAAGTAAATTATAGATATTCTGATGTTTATTGCCAGGGAGAAATTAAAGACCAATGTGGTCGAATATATTCTTTATATGTTTCATATTGAAGATGTTATCCGATCAAATTTTTTCAATATGGATGAATTGGAAAAAAATGTTGTCAGTAAGTATAAACTGTCTGACGATGAGCTTGATGAAGTCCGTTTCTGGTATCAGAAGCTGATTGAGCGGATGGAAAAAGAAGACATCAGGGAATCGGGGCATTTATCAATGTTGAAGGAAATAATTTTTCAACTTAATGATCTTCACATCCAATTATTAAATACTTTAGAGGAAGAGCGTTATATAGAGCATTACAGTTGGGCTGCCGATTATATCAAAGAATTAAAAGTTAAAATGAAGCATGAGGAACTAACTGAAATAGAAGTTTGCCTGAATGGCTTATATGGCTTTATGTTGCTTAAAATGAAAGGTACGCCGATAAGTGAGGAAACGTCCCAAGCCATGTCCATTTTTAGCCAAATGCTTCGTTATCTTTCAAAAAAATATCACGAACGCATAAAAACGTACTAAAGATCACTAATTTCCCTGTCTTTCAGCTTAATATCTTTTTCTGGCAGAAGAGACTCCGAGCTTAAGCAACTTATAATTTCGCCAATAAAAAACCGGTGAAAGTCTTTGGATGGATAAATGTCTTTTACAAGGGTGCTAATCATAAAATTTTCAGCTTTTAAATCATCAGAATAAAGCTTTTTGCACTCCATCACCAGCCGTGCTTCCGCATAATAAATGTTACCGCGTTCAGTGCTTAAAGGAGAGAGACCTGTTTGGCCAATTTTATCCGTTGTCCGTCCGGAATGACTTCCAATATAATTAAGTGCTTCACGGTATTGTTCAGAAAAAAAAGCAAGCGTAAAATAGTCTGCCTTATTAATGAATTCGAATGTATAACGATGGGGCCTTATAAAACCAATGGCTATTGGCTTGTTCCAGAGTATGCCAAAAGTACCCCAACTGGCTGTCATAGTATTAAACGATTCTTTGTTTCCGGCTGTAACGAGCATCCAGTCATTATCTAGCAATTTAAACACATTGTCCTTTAGCGACTTAACATTGACAGGTTTCAAAATTGATTCCATAAAACAAACAATTAATTTCACCATCCAAATTAATACTTTCTTTTCAAATTGCAGGTAGAAAAGTGTAGAAAGTACCAAGTACCAAATACCAAGTATAAAAGTACAAAGACTCTTAACATCCTACAATGATTGTGACGTTTTAGTTATACGAGACCGTTATAGCACCTTTTTTAAAAGCAATTGCCCGGATAAAGGCATATTTGTGAAATATCGAATCTATTTGATTATTATTGAAAAACCTTATTTCTTTTCTTTCACCTTAGTAGAAAATGTTGATAATGTGTAGATAAACCTTATTACCTTATTTTAGTTGTCACACTCTTTCAATAAGGTAATAAGGTAGTCCCATTAGTGTTATGGTTTCTACTAAGGTTTGAAAAGAAAAATAAGGTTAAAATCGTTAGTTTTATCGTGACTAAGGAAATTTAAGAAGGTATGAGAATTTCGTGCCATATTCTAGGGAATTAACCCTTTTTTATGGAGTTAGGCTTGAAAATATAAGGTGTTATGACCTTTATAAGGTGTTTGCGTTGAAACTATAAGCTGTTATGGCCTTTTATAGATTTGAAGATTTTAAAATAAGCTGTTATTGCTGGATTGGGTTTATTCTATTTCCTTCTAATCATCAAAAAGATCATGATGGTGGTGGTGGCTCGACTCAATATGATGTTTATCAAGTTCGTTATTAATTTCATTTATGTTGAGCGGTAATTTAAAGTAGGTGCCTGGACATTGGTAATATGAACCATCCATGTATCTCACGCGGTAATCCAATCCTAAGAAGTAGTTAATCCAGCACGAGCCTTGTAAACCAATTTTAATGCTTTCTCCGTTGCCTTTTTCAAGCACCGGTCCAAAGGATGCCCCTGTAAGCCCTATTCCACTTTGAACCTCACTATAAACACGAAAACGTCTTATGGAGTATTCAAAGCCAGCATCTACGCTACATAAAACACCTATAACCTTCCAACAAGAAACTTCAAATCCAAAGGATGGTTTTATGTGATGGTTTCCCAGGTCGAGATGGAAAGTCGGACCTGCCATCCAAATTGTTTGGCAGTTGCTGTACTCATGCACTATAATTAATAGGAAGACGGAAAGTATAATTTTTCTCATATGCTTTTCTTTTTTTGTCTTGCATCTTATGTCTTGCGTCTTGCATCTTATGTCTTATTTCTCTATTTAATAAAAAGATTGACCGATGCTTTTTTTGCAGCCAATATCTTTACTTTAGCCGAACTTTCAGCCGAGCCAACGTGGCCATAATTAAGTTTAAGTGTCATATCGCCTGAGGTAAATTTCTCTTCGCTTTTCACCGCTTCTTTGGGCAAACGAATGAACGCATCTTTAAAGTAAGTAATATCATACTGGAACATACTACCCCGCTCAAAAAACAAGTTAATATCTGTAAGTTCCGAATTGATATTTACAAATGAAAAGCCTTTGCGTATATAATCGCTTGAGATGCTACCGAACTTGGAGTTCAGATTCATTTCTTCAGTAAGAGAACTAATCCAGATACTGGAGAAATCAGTTTCACCGGTTAAATAATTTAAGGAGCCGAGCTGAATCTTATCATGCCTTGATTGCAGCTTAAGAGATTCGCAATTTTCGATACTAATCTTGGACGATTTGCTATCGAGCGATAACTGGCCGGATTCTTTCAATGTAAAATCGGCATAGGCCAATGTTAATCGTCCTTTACCCATGCGATTTATGGTTCCATCTCCGAAGGATAGATCAATGTTAACGTTACCAGTGAGTGTGTTGGCTTTTAGTCCACCATTGGCAACAGTTAATTTTATATCTCCCTCAATATCATCGGCATAAACATCTCCATATTTGTTAGTAACCCGTAAGTTAATGTTTTTGGGAATGGTAACTACATAATCGATTTTAACTTCGTCACCACTATATACGATTGATTCTGCGAGGTTTCTTATTCCATTAATAATGGCATTACCATTGGATAAGAAGATTGTTTTGGCGATAATATAATGGTTGTTGACCGAAAAGTCAAAATCAATAGAATTTCGAAGTTTAGCCATACGGGTAGGACTGGTAGTTTGTATTAAAAGAAAAGCCTCAATCATGGCTGAATCTTTATCCCAGTTTACAATTTCTATTTTTCCGTATTTGTTGCTGACATCGAGGGTTGAGTTAGGATAAAGCTTGTATCGTTTTACAACGTTTTTATTTTCCGAATATTTCTGTGCCCAGCTTGCCGTTGTACTTAGCATAAGCATTAAAATGCACATCCAATGTATATTTTTATAGTTCATGTCCGTGTGTTTCGTTGGTCGTGTTATTTTGGTCTTTAAGTGCTTGCTGAATTTGTTCCAGGAGTTTCAGCTTAAGGCGGTAGTTTTGAATCATCGCTTCAATTACTTCTTCGTTTGACACATTATCTTTAAGGTCTTTTTTAAGGTCGCGGTAAGCACTGTCCAAATCAGCAAGATCTTTATGCAAATCTTGTTTTATTTCAGGATAGGAGGAGAGTGTTTGTTGCAATTCCGTTAATTTAGTTTGAATCAGGCCTGAATAATATTTTTCAGCTTCGGCCACTTCTGGTATGGTTTGCGTTGAATTCGTATGTTTCCCGGCTATATGCTTATTGCTGCCTACATATGAGTTTGCCCAGAAAGAGGCACCAAAAACCAACAAAACTACGGCAGCTTTCCACATCCACGAAAAACCAGACGTTTGCATGGTGGCAGGTCTGTGGATTCTGTTCCACAGATCAGGCCCTGGTTCGTATACATCAAACTCATCATGATGGTCAATTACAAATTTTTCAAACTTATCCATCTCAACTGTGTGTTAATAAATCTCTAATTTTTTGTTTTGCTCTTAAAAACTGACTTTTTGAGGTCGATTCAGATATACCCAGGATTTCGGAAATTTCGGTATGATCATATCCTTCGAGCAGGTAAAGCGAGAAAATAACCCGGTAACCCTGCGGCAGTTGTTCAAAGGCTTTTAATATCCGGGCTGCATTAAATTTTGTATCCTCATCTTCCTGAATTTCTTCCTGTCTGTTGTCAAACATCGAAAGATCATTCATGGGCAACAAATCAGCTTTTCGTTTTTTCAGGTGATTTATGCAATGGTTGATGACTATGCGCTTCAACCATGCCCCAAAAGTTGATTCGTAGCGAAAAGATTCGAGTCTGTAAAAAGCATCACTGAAAGCATCCTGCAAAATATCTTCCGCTTCAGTATTATTGTTTGTCATACGCCGGCAAATATTATACATTGCCTTAGCATATTGCAAATAAAGCTGTTGCTGTGCTTTAGAATTGCCTGCTTTGCTCTTTTCAATCAAATCCTTTTGTATGTCGAGGACCTCAGCGTTCAATATGATCAGTTTTCAATTATAAGGACAGATGTAAAAATAAAGGGTTGCATGGGTTTCAAAAAATTTGGCAAAACTTCTTTATAAATAGTATATCCCAGCTGAATATCAATAAGATAATGACCGAAATAAACAATGCTATGAACCCTAAGAAATCGCCATGGCGGACATAAAAAGTTTTGTAATTATTGGCATTCAGAACTCCCACAATGCCACCTTTGATACCCCAACCCAAGGATGAGGTTATTTCGCCCCGTTGATTTATGAATGCCGATATACCTGTATTTGCCGACCTGGCAATACTTCTTCGTGTTTCAATGGCCCGTATCCTTGCGTAGTTCAGCAGTTGGCAATGACCGGGTGTATTACCCCACCAGGCATCGTTTGTGAGAATAAAAATAAGACCGGCTCCATTATTAATGTAACCGGTAACGAACTCTCCATACGCAGATTCAAAGCAAATTACAGGTGCTATTTTCACATTTTGAGCGGCAGATTCAAAAACGCCTCTGGTAGTTTGTGTTCCATAGCTTGAAAATGAGCCGCCAAACCTTATAATGCTTTTTTCAAGCCACTTCAGCGCTTTTGGGTAGGGCATTTTTTCAACACCAACCACAAGCTTGGATTTATGGTATAATTGAATC
>CAYZNC010000262.1:0-9558 GCA_964478555.1 uncultured Bacteroidales bacterium
CTTCCACCTTTTGCCGCCTTTGTAGTAATCATAATAACACCATTGGCACCTTGAGCTCCATAAATGGCAGTGGAAGATGCATCTTTTAATACATCTATACTTTCAATTTCAGATATGGGAATTCCATTCATATTTTGTACCGGAAAACCATCGACAATATAAAGCGGTGTATTGCTACCGGTTATTGATCCGCCTCCGCGCACTCTAACAATTATTTCAGCGTCTGGTGCTCCATCGGTAGTGGTAATCTGCACACCAACCAATCTGCCTGTAAGTGCTTCAATCGTTGAAGAAGATGGTATATTTTTTATTTCTTTGCTGCTAATGGAAGTTACTGTTCCTGTAAGGTCCCGTTTTGGAAGGGTTCCATAACCAATTACCACAATATCATCCAGCGATGTAATATCAGGAGCCAGAGAAAGGTT
The DNA here is from genome assembly GCA_964478555.1 of uncultured Bacteroidales bacterium. Classification (GTDB taxonomy): domain Bacteria; phylum Bacteroidota; class Bacteroidia; order Bacteroidales; family JAAUTT01; genus JAAUTT01. The sequence goes on from CAYZNC010000262.1 coordinate 426, forward strand.
AATCTCTGTTTTCCCCTCTACCGACATTTGCTCTGTAATATACCCAACATAGGAAAAAATCAGAATCGACGTAGGTGACGGAACGCTTATTTTAAACTTCCCATTCGCGTCTGTGACTGTGCCAGTTGTTGTACCCTGAACGACGATATTAACACCAGGTAATGTTTCACCGGTTTTTATATCGGTAACACTCCCGGATATTTTGGTCTCCTGGGCCTGAAGATTAAAACTCTTTACACATATTAAAAGAAGGATTAAAAAACCCAACCTCAGGCATATGCGTAAGTTAAGATTTCGATTTAAGTAGTTAATCATAGTAATTTAATTTAGAATTAGGAATTAGTTAAATAAATATGCAAGCATTGTGTAATTTAATGAAAAAAAATATATTTATAAATAAGTGTAAGCAGATTATTTTCATGTTTTCTATCATGGTTAAATTAGGCATAATTTAATAATTTAAAGGAAGGTATTCAATAATAAAAAGAGTGCTGTGATCAATCCAATAATGAGAAGAAATATAAATAACGATAGTTTTTTTAACTGCTTGTTTATGTTGTCCATGGTTAGTCTTAAAAACCATGCAATATAGTTACCCTATAAATGATACCTTCTCTAACCTATCCCAATTAACGATGCTATATTTCCCAAAGCGGGCCACGCGTTCCAAATTGCGGGTATTAGTTTTTCGGAATTCATGGAAAAGCTCATAATAATGCTTAATTTTCAATGGGTTAAAGTGAGGTTGTCAAAAAAGAGGTTCCCATTAACGCTGTCAGTCCTACTGCTGACGGATCTGACAGGTTAATATCCAAGGCATTGCACCTGTTGCGTTTTTAGACAACCTCACTTAAATTTTAAAATGTTATTATTTTATCACAATTTTTTTCACCAAAGTAGCATTGGCTCCTTTCACTTTTACCATATATAAACCGCTCTTCAGGCTGGTATTTATAGTAAGTTCTGATGTTCCCCGAAAATTTTGTTCGTATACCAGCTTGCCCTGTAAATCAAAGATATTAACTGTTATGCCCTCAGTGAGGTCAAACTCATTTAATACTATGTTTATCCGGTTATCCGTTATAGGATTAGGAAAAATATTGATAGAAGGGGCATTTTGAGACTGAACGCCAGCGGATAAAATATCGTTGTCTGCTTCAGCACTCTTAGTTGCATTGATAACAGCATTGGGATCCCAATTGTCGGTAGCAGGGGGATTAGCATAAGTGGTTTTCAATACGCTTATCATATAGCTGGCAGCCTGTGCAGCAGTAATTCTTTTGATCCATGCCGGACGACCGGTCATACTGGAACCTGCACCGGTATTATTGTATTCGCCATACCTTGCAGTTGCCTGATTGGCAGAATTGCCCCAATCATCCCAACCAGCTGCATTTATGATGGACGTCATAGAGCAATTAAGATAAGCAACAGCGGCGTATGGTCTCCAAGGTCTGCCTAAATCAGTTTTAACACCTGAGGCGCCACTAATTGAGCAATTGAGAAACACGTATCCGTAGGTAACATAACTCTCCGTGGAAGCTGCAGTTAATGCAGTACCACCCTTGGAGTATATCGTACAGGATTGGAATACAGCCGTTGATGGACCAAAAATAAAATCGGTTGTTCCCTCAAAATAGCAGTTAATACAGTATTGGCGGCACCTGTCGGCATAATAAGTGTCCTGGTTACCTTTAAAATTACAATTGTTAAAGACTGCTTTATCGCCGCTCACATAAATAGCCAATGCCTGACCTACAGGACCTGCAGAATTTTGAAAAGTGACATTTAAAGCATAAAAACCGGAACCTTTAATATAGGTACTGGATGAACCACTTGTTCCGTACTGAGCTCCAGTACTGGGGTTGATCCTGGTTGCATAATTGTCGTAAGTGAGGATAACGCCATCCCGGCTTTGACCAATAATAGTGACATTGTTTTTACCACTGGCTAGCGTAAGCATTTCCTTATAAGTACCATTTTTAATGTATATTACATAACGCGAGCTGCTGTTTGAAGGAACTCCATTAAAAGCAGCCTGCATCGTAGTGTAATTGCCCGTACCATCTTTAGCAACAACGGCGTTATAAGTTACTGCATTTACTGAACAAGCCAACCCAAGCAAAAGGGCAACGCAAAAAATAAAATTTCTCATAATTAGTTAGTCTTAAGTTAGTTAATAAAAATACTGAAATATAATAATGGTTAATAGTTTTCGAAATGTTGCTGAGAAATCAAGGAATAAAAAATTCCTGACAAAGATTGGCAGATAATAAACTTTACGGTGTAAAATTGAATTAATAGTAATGTTTATCTTAAACAGATCAATAGCAAGCACATGGAATGTACTTCCTGAAACCCTTTCGGTTGGCATATACGTTTGTTAACAGTTAATAGTTAAGGCGTAAGGTAAATAAAAATTAATTTTAATCCTTACAAAATGAAGAAAAAACTTATCAAATCCACAATTATTGCAGGTTACGATTTACATACTCAGAGGCACTCATTCCAAATTCCTGACGAAAACATTTTCGAAAATGGGAAAGATCCTTAAATCCTACAGCAAAAGCAACTTCCGAAATATTCATTTTATCCTGTTCCAAAAGCTGTGCAGCGCGTTTTAACCTTATGCTTTTAATAAACTCTCTCACTGTCATATCAGTTAACACAGATAACTTCCGGTACATTTGGGTACGACTCACTCCTACAGCAATTGATAATTTATCAATATCAAACTCCGGGTCAGTTATGTTATTCTCAATAATTTCGATGGTTTTGTGCAAAAATCGCTCATCAGGAGTATTGATGGTAATATTTTTGGGTTTTAGTACCATTTCACCGGAATATTTCTCCCGAAGTGAGTTGCGTAACATTAAGAGATTTTCGACTTTTGTTTTGAGCAGAATGATATCAAAAGGTTTGGTGATATAATCATCCGCTCCTACCATCATCCCCATCATTTTGTGAGCGTGAGAAGAAAGTGCGGTCAGAAGAATAACAGGTATGTGCGAGGTGCGTTCATCTTTTTTTATTCTTTTACAGAATTCGTTGCCGTCAAGCAAAGGCATGAGTACATCTGAAATTATAATATCCGGTACATGCTTAAAAGCTAAACTTAACCCTTCTTTACCATTCATTCCCTCTATAACTTTGAAATCGGGCTCAAAATGCGATCTGATAAAATATCGGATATCGGCATTATCGTCTATCACAAGTAATATTTTACCTGCCGTAATTTCTTCCTCTTGCTTATAGCCGGGGTATGCGTCAGAAAGCTTCATTTCCTTGCTGCCGGGCATATCATTTAAAGCAGCATCCAGTTCGCCATTCGGATCAAACGGTAAACGAACTGTGAACACGGTACCTTTTCCAGAATCGCTTTCCACAAAAATGCGCCCCTTATGTAATTTAACCAGTTCCCGTGTCAGTGCCAGACCTATACCTGTTCCTGTTTGATCCCTGGCATTAGCAGACTGGAAAAAACGATTGAAGATTTTATCGAGATTAGACTCAGGAATGCCTATTCCTGTATCCTTTACTACAATTTCAATAAATTTTTCTTCTTTGCCCATGTCATCTTTTACATCGCCAATGTCGTCCGTAACCAATGAAAGATTTATATTAATAATGCCTTCGGCGGGGGTAAACTTAAACGAATTTGAGAGCAGGTTATTGATGATCTTTTCAAGCTTGTCGTTATCAAAAAAGGTGTAGATTTCACCAGCTGCAGAATTGAATATCAATTTAATATTCTTCTCCTGGGCCAATTGAGAAAAGGAAGAAATAATGTCGCGCACGAAGATAACCATATCTCCTTTGCTTAATTCCAATTTGAGATTACCGGTTTCAACTTTACGGAAATCAAGCAATTGGTTCACCAACTTAAGCAATTGTTGAGTATTACGACTCATTACCGCTAAATGAGCTTTCATCTCCTTTAACGACATTTCCGTATGGAGCATCTTCTCCAATGGTGACAGTATCAAAGTAAGCGGAGTCCGGATCTCATGTGACACATTGGTAAAAAACCGGACTTTCATCATGTCCAGTTCATGAAGTTTTTTGGTTCTCTCCCGTTCAAAAACCAACTCATTTTTCAGATACCGGCGGTTGGCCCAAAACATGAACAGTAAATAAAACGATATGAAAATGATTATAATGATAAACGATTGAAACCACCACGTTTTCCAATAGGGCGGTAAAACCTTAATTTTTAGTTCAAGATTATGTTTATCCCACACCTCATCACTATTTGATGCTTTCACCATAAAAGTATATTCGCCGGGATTGAGGTTTGTGTAAGTGGCTATACGCTGATTTCCCGCTTCATTCCAATCTTTTTCAAACCCTTCAAGCTTATAGGAGTATCTGTTTTTAGCAGATTTTGCATAATTTAAGGCTGCGTATTCAAAGGTTATTATATTTTGGTCGAAGGGTAGCGTAATTTGCTGGGTTTCTGTGATGCATTTTTGTAAAATCGATTTACGGGAATTCCCAATGGTAACATGTTTATTAAAAACTCTGAAATCTGTTAATACAATCGGTGGTTCGTATTCATTATATTTGACATCAGCCGGATTAAAAATATTAAACCCTGCAATTCCTCCAAAAATTAATTCACCCTGAGGTGTCTTATAACAAGCTCCATATTGAAATTGATTATTTTGTAATCCATCCTGTTTATCATAATTTTTAAAAGTTTCCTTTACCGGATCAAACCTGGATAAGCCTTTAATGGTGCTAATCCAGAAATATCCGCTATTATCTTCGAGAATACAATAGGTCTGATTATTGGTTATGCCTTTTCGCTCATCGTAGTTTCTGACAATGCCTTTATCTTTGTCGAATTGTGCAAGACCTTTATTCATCGTGGTAATCCAGAACTTTCCCTGGGTATCTTCATGCATCATACGAACTCTTTCGGCATAGCGGTGCACTTTTTTGGTGTATGGGCTAAATATAATCAACTCGTCACTCGTGCCAATCCATATATCCTGGTATGAATCTTCCTTGATCCAATTTACAGCGTGGCCTGGCACTACATCAGGATAATGAACGAAAGTTTTAGTTTTATCATCAAATCTGTCAAGCCCAACGTCAGTTCCTATCCATAAGTTGTGTTTACTATCGTTACACAAAGCCCATACTATATTATTTGAAAGGCTGTTTATATTTTCAGGCTGGTGTTGATATTGTTTAATAATTTGATTCGTTTTGATATTAATAACATTAATCCCTCCCATATAAGTGCCTACCCATAAATTCCCGTGATTGTCCTCCTGTAGCGCCTTTACGCAATTTTTAGTAAGGCTTTGGGGATTTGCTTTATCATGCATGATATAAGTAAACAGTCCAGTATTAGTGTTTAGAATATTTAATCCGCCTTTTTCTGTTCCTATCCAGAGCCTCGCATGGAGATCCATCCAAAAGACATAAAGTTCGTTGTTATTCAAATAATGATTATCATGGGGCAAGGCTTTATAATGTCTGAATACCTGTTTCTCGCTAATGGCATAGCTAATTCCACCACGCGTTCCAATCCAAAAGTCGCCTTTGGCATCTTTATAAATAACCAATACGGAACTATGACATAGACTATTGGGTTCTCTTTCGTCCTGTTCATAATGAGAAAACTTTTTGGTCTCTTTCGAATAAATGTATAATCCGCCCCTCGTTCCTATCCAGTATTTTCCATTTCCATCCTTAACTATGGTGCGAACCGAAATACTTCTATCATTGCCAGGATCAATAATCAGTTGTTCCGCTTCGTAGGTTAACGGGTTTATGATATAAATTCCTTCATTTACAGTTCCGATCCAAATTTTTCCATCACTGTCACGATAAATCTCTAAAATCTCATCCTGCGAAAATGATTTTGAATACATAACATGTTGAAACTGTCGTGTTACCGGATCAAAAACATCGAGCCCACCTTTTGTGCCGATCCAAATTTTTCCGGCAAGATCTATATAAATAGTGCGTATAAAATTATTTACCAGCGAATGCTGATTTTTATCCTGATGGTCAAATACATTTAAAATTTTTCCCTTAGGGTCGAATTGAAATAAACCGATATCCGTACCTAACCAAAGTATTCCGTGTTTATCCTGTTTAATGGTGTTAACCGATTTCCCTTTAATCGCATAATTTCGAAAAGTTCCGGTGAAGTGACTAAAGTTTTCTTTTTCGCGGTTAAATTTATTTAATCCGCCATTTTCAGTACCAATCCACAAATTACCTGCCACATCTTCAAAGATGGTCCTCACCAGAGAGCCTTCCAAACTGGTAGAATCAGAAAGAATATTATTAAAAACGGTAAAATTGTACCCGTCGAAACGGTTTAAACCCTGGCTGGTCCCGAACCAAATCCATCCTTTTTTATCCTGATGAATACTATGTACGTAGTTATTGGATAACCCATTTTCGATGGTAATATTATCTAAATTCAGGTATTCGGGTTGTGCATAGGAAGCATAAGGCACCCACCAAGCTAATATCAAAATATATAGGATGTCCGTTCTTAATTTTCTTAGAGGCCTGAAATAAAGCATATTTTTACTCTCCAGATCAGAGAATTAGATTCGATCGCCGTTTGTAAAAATACAAAAAGTATCGAAATATTTAGTTGTTCAAAGTTATCTGTTTCTTAAAGTTCTCTATTACTATTATTGAATATAATTTCTCGTTTTTTTGAATTGATTGCATTTGTTAAAATCGCAGGTTTCGTTCGAATTCTTAGTATTTTAAGTTATCTTCAAATGCTAAAAAAGAATCGATCGTTGAACAATTATTATTTTTATTCCTTAAATAAAAAATAAATACATTGATTATGAATAAAATATTCTACATGATCAGGGTTTTCGTGGTATTATTTATCTTCTTATACCCGCTAAATATCAACGCACAGTTTCAGGGAAAAAATCTTCTTGACTCGACCCGGTCAGAAATCTATGACATGGGTAAAATGTGGACGTTTGACTACCCACCTACAGATTATTTCAAAAAAACGTATAATTTTTCGCCCGATTCTTTCTGGTATAAGGAAGCCCGATTATCAGCCTTACGGTTGGCCAATTATTGTTCAGCCTCTTTCGTTTCATCAGATGGGTTGGTAATGACAAACCACCATTGTGCACGGGAATCGGGACCTTTGGCTCAACGACAAGGTGAAAATTTTAATGAAGATGGCTTTTATGCCGCAAAACTCACTGACGAGCGCAAAGTACCAGGATTGTATGTGGATCAGTTAGTGAAAATAGTTGATATTACAAAAACCGTTCAGTCTCTGATATCTGCCGATACATCGAAATCGGGAGATCTGGCACGTCGGGATGCAACCTTTGATAAAATAATTAATATGTATAAGGCACAGAATGACTGGCATGATCTTATTATACATCCGATACAATTTTATAATGGTGCTAAATATGCACTTTACGGTTATAAACGTTACACAGACATTCGATTAATATTTATGCCCGAATTAGTCATCGGCTTCTATGGCGGAGATTATGACAATTTTACATATCCCAGGTACGACCTGGATTGTTCATTTTACCGGGTCTATGAAAATGGAAAACCACTGAAGACGGACCATTATTTCAAATTCAGCCCCATTGGCGCTTCGGAAAATGAGTCTGTATTTGTTGTAGGAAATCCCGGACGTACAAACCGCTTATATACTGTATCGGATTTGGAGTTCCAACGTGATCTTACTTTGCCAAATATTATTACGATAATCAACGACCGGCTAAAAGTAATGTATGCATACAATAGCAAGGCTAAGAATGACAGTATAACCAACGAAATTTTCATTTTCGAGAATTCAAAAAAAGCGATCAATGGTCAGATAGATGGGTTGAAAGACCCATACCTGATGGCCCGTAAAGCCGCTTTTGAAAGAAAATTACAAGCCGATGTAAGCAACAAACCTGATCTTTCCGACTATGCAATAATTTGGGATAAAATCCGCAAGGAAAATGATGAAGCCAGACAAATATATAAAAACTATTATCTTTTTAGTTCCAGGGAAATAATTACAGGGCATTTACTCTCTTTTGCCTATGATCTGCAGGACTATTTAATTAAGGCAAGAACAAATATGGCGCTGAGTGATAGCATGAAAAAAGAATTATCGCAAACCCCTACGGTAAAAATAATGGAATTGGAAAAAGGCTTTTTAGCTGTGTATTTAAAAGAATTGGCTGAAAACTTTGGCAAGGATGATCCCATTGTGATTAAAGCATTGAATGGTAAAGCCCCTGAGGAAGCCGCTAACGATCTGTTGCAAGCCACAAAATTAAATGACCTGAATGTTAGGGCCGATCTCCTAAAAGACACCACAACACTTAAAAATTTTAACGATCCGTTACTGGAACTTGCCCGCCTTTCAAGAATCAGATACCAACTCGCATCGGGAAAATATGATACTATTCGGAACCAACTGTTTGGTAATCGTAATAAGCTTGGTAATCTTCTTTACCAACTTTATGGCACCAGCATTTCGCCGGATGCCACATCAAGCCTGCGCATAAGTGATGGTATTGTGAAAGGTTATGCTTATAATGGCACGATAGCGCCTCCTCAAACCACTTTTTACGGAATGTACAACCGGTTCTATTCGTTTAACAAACAATCTCCTTGGAATTTACCCAAACGCTGGCAAAATCCTCCGGCAGAACTTCTGCCTGTACCCTTGGATTTTGTAACAACCAACGACATCATCGGTGGCAATTCAGGCAGTCCTATTATTAATAAAAACAGGGAAGTTGTTGGCTTGGCTTTCGACGGTAATATAGAAAGTCTGCCCGGTAACTTTATTTATACCCCCGATAAGAACAGATGTGTGGGAGTAACCTCGGTAGCCATGCTAAAAGCGCTGAAATACATTTATAAAGCCAAAAGACTGGAAGAAGAATTGTCCGGAAAATAGAATATCGACCGCTCTGGTGAACAGTACTCAATATGGCGATCCCGTTCCTAAGGGATTTGCCAAATCGTGTAGTTCAGGGTCTCTCGATGACGTTAACTTTATTCTTCATTCTGTTTTTTAGCCATTTCTTTATGCTTTAGATGATGTTTAGCTTCTGTTGGTGTTCCCAAAAGTATTGCAATCCATCTTGTTTTCTCATTA
>CAYZNC010000263.1:0-9550 GCA_964478555.1 uncultured Bacteroidales bacterium
ATCAAATCAGATAAACTCACAGCAGGATTGCAGCCAGATACGCCAAAGATGATACAGCACCTGTATAAACATATTGTTACGCAGGGGATTCTATATGCTACAAACAGTTTAACAGCAGAAGTGGTTAAAACCCTTGAAAATGCCTACCGCGATGTACGCATTGCATTTTCCTCCGAAATAGTCAGGTATTGTGACGGGCATAATATCGACTTCTATAAACTCCGCGATGACATAAACAACAAACTCACTCAAAAGGATTCGGCAAGCAATGATCCCAATGCTGTTCCAAGCGGAGGAATACTGATACCAACAGTTGGTGTAGGTGGCCATTGCCTGCCTAAAGATGGTATATTGCTCTGGTGGCGTAGTATTGAAAACGGAGCCAACACAAAACACAGTCTTATTCTGAAAGCGAGGAGCATCAACGACGAATCTCCTTCAGAAACGATCCGGCTGTTTGAAAAGCATTTCGGGAAAATAGATGGTAAGAAAATCGCAATTTTAGGAGCAGCATATCGATTCAATTCAGAGGATACCAGAAACTCCCCTACCCTGCAGCTAGCTTTGCAACTGCAACAAAGGGATTGCAATGTAATTATTCACGATCCATACGTCAAAGAGAAAGATCAAAACTTATTGAAGTATAAGCTGGAAAACTTTTTTACTCGAGATATAAACAAGGCTGTAAATCAGGCAGAATATATCATTGTGGGTACTGCACACCAAATGTATTTCGAAGAAAGAAACCACATCCTCGCTAAAGCATTTGTATTAAAAGGTATATTGGATGGATGTAATACTTATAAGAAAGAAGATTTTAAGCATACTTCCCTTCAATATTGCGGCATCGGCCGTGGCACAGAAGTTCCTGAAAACGCATTTGTCGACTTCGTTTATGATTCTTTCCGCACGCTAGAAACAGGTCTTGCAAACGAAGTAGATAGCCTATGCGATTTTTTTAACAAGCATTATGCAGATAATGACTTTAACAAAATAAAATTTACGGAGGTACAGACCCTAGCAGGAAGTTGCTCAACTGGTTGCGTAATTGCCAACACAGGTAAAATCGAGCATGTTCCGGTTTATAAAAACTTTTCTTCTCAGCTTGCACAAGATGCTTTTGAGGCACAGTATTAATGTTAATCATAATAATTTTATGGAGCAGCAAAATTGGGGTATTATTGGTGGTGGAATAATGGGAATGACGCTGGCTCATCGTCTCGCACAAGAAGGTCAGAAGGTCACCCTGTTTGAAGCCGCTGATAATTTTGGAGGTTTAGCAAGCTCCTGGAAAATAGACAATTTCATCTGGGATAAATTTTATCATGTTATTCTTTTATCCGACCATCATACCAAAAATTTGTTGAAGGAAATCGATCTTGGAGAAGAAATCAATTGGGTAGAAACCAAAACAGGCTTTTATACCGATGGTCAATTGTATTCCATGTCAAATACCCTTGAGTTTTTGGCCTTTCCACCTTTAAACTTAATCGAAAAATTCAGGCTGGGACTCACTATTTTTGTGGCTTCGAAAATTAAAAACCGGAAACGGCTCGAGCAAATACCAGTAACTGCCTGGCTTAAAAAATGGAGTGGTAGCCGTACCTTTAACAAGATCTGGTTACCACTCCTGAGAGCCAAACTAGGTGATAGCTACCAACAAACATCGGCAGCATTTATCTGGACAACCATTCAGCGAATGTATGCCGCCCGTCGCAGCGGCCTAAAAAAGGAAATGTTTGGCTACGTCAGTGGCGGTTATGCAGCAATCATTCATGCGCTGGAAAGTAAACTGAAAATCGAAGGTGTGGTGCTTAAAACTGAACACGAAGCTGTAGAAATCAAATCAGGAATTGACCACAAGCCAATCGTTAGCTTTTCAAACTCACATGCCGGGGCTTTTGATCATATCATTGTTACTCTTTCTTCATCGATAGCTGCAAGCATATGCAGCGGCCTTTCGGCTGAGGAAATAAACAAGCTTAAAAGCATCGAATACCTTGGAATCATATGTGCTTCCGTAGTACTTGGCGAATCTATCAGCCCTTTTTATGTCACAAACATAACCGACACATGGGTACCTTTTACCGGTGTTATAGAAATGTCAGCACTTGTGGAGAAAAAATACTTTAATCGAAAAGCACTTATTTACTTACCTAAGTATTTAAATCAGAACGACAGACTTTTCGAAGCTTCAGACGAAGAAATAAAAAAGATGTTTCTTACCTCATTGAAACAAATGGTTCCGAAAATTTCGGACAGCGATATTAAATTTATTGGAATTGCTCGAGCCAAAAGAGTTCTCGCCTTACCTATGCTGAACTATTCAGCGCAACTACCCAAAATTAAAACAACTGTACCGGGAGTATATATCATAAATTCGGCTCATATCACTGATGGAACCTTAAATGTAAATGAGACAATTAAGATAGCAGAAACCAAACTCACTGAACTTTTTAACAACCTTTCCATATGAAAACCAGACCATTGGCAAGCATCTCTCTCGACCTCGATAATCAATGGTCCTACATGAAAATCCATGGAGATCCGGGTTGGGAGCTTTTCCCATCTTATCTCGATGTGTTCGTCCCTCATATTTTAAAGGTACTGGATTATCTCAGTTTGAAAATCACCTTCTTCATTGTTGGACAGGATGCCGCTTTAGAGAAAAACCAAAAATACCTCAGGATGATTGTGGAGCATGGGCACGAAATAGGTAATCATTCGTTTCATCACGAATCGTGGTTGCAAACGTACTCAAAAGCTCAGATTGAAGATGAAATACAACGTGCTGAAGAGGCTATATTTCTTGCAACCGGATCCAAAACAAAAGGATTTCGAGGACCCGGCTTCAGTTGGAGTAAGGATTTACTCGAAGTTCTGGAAGCACGTGGATATGTGTTTGACGCTTCTACCCTCCCTACTTATATTGGTCCAATCGCGCGGTTATATTACTTTTGGACTTCCAATTTATCAAAGGAAGAGAAGAAAGAGAGAAAAGAGCTTTTTGGTTCATTTAAAGATGGACTCCGTCCATTAAAGCCATATCAATGGGGACTTGCGGATAACAAATCACTAATTGAAATACCAGTGTCAACCATTCCTGTCTTTAAGGTACCTTTTCATTTAAGTTATTTACTTTATTTAAGCGGATATTCAATGTTTTTAATGAAATTGTACCTGAATTTTGCCATGTTTATGTGCAAAATTACCGGAACTAGTCCCAGTTTTCTATTGCACCCTCTAGACCTTATAGGTGGTGATCAGGTTCCTGAACTACGTTTTTTCCCCGGAATGAATATAAGCAGTGAGAAAAAAGTTAAAGTATTTAAGACTGTCATTCAAACACTAACCCGTAACTTTGAACTTAAGAACATGAGCACTTTTGCTTCACTGATCAATACCCGGGAGTTACCAAAACATCAGCTATAAAGTTGATGAGTCGATTAAAATTAATATCTTTATTAACAAAACGCGCACATGAACACTTCTACTCCTTTGGTTTCTATAATATTACCTGTTTACAATGAGGCCTCAATCTTAGCGCAAAGTATCGAAACATTTTACAATTATATTCTTACGCTGGATGTCAAATATCAATGGGAAATCCTTATTATTAACGATGGTTCAAAAGACGAAAGTGGAAAAATTGCGGATAAACTGGCTACAAAATATTCAATCATAAAAGTTTATCACCATGTCGTTAATCTCAATCTTGGGAATGCTTTAAAAACCGGCTTTTCAAACTCAAAAGGTGATTATGTGATCACCATGGATATCGATATGAGTTATGCTGTCGATCATATCAAACTGCTTCTTCAAACTATTGAAACAACACATGCTGATCTTGTGCTTGCTTCTCCGTATATGAAAGGAGGCAAAGTCACTGCGGTGCCATTTATACGGAAAATAATGAGCAAATGGGTGAATTGGTTAATGATGATCTCCTCGCAGGAAAAATATCACACCTTTACGTGTATGGTAAGAGCTTATAAAGGTGACTTTATCCGGCAACTGAATTTAAAAACCAAAGATTTTGAAATAAATCCCGAAATTATTTACAAAGCCATGATTTTGCGGGCAAAAATAATTGAAATACCTGGTCATCTCGATTGGACTTTTCAAAACCAAATTGGGAAAAAACGGGTTTCGGGATTAAGCATCAATAAGGGGATCCGGTCAGGCTTAATGGCTTCTTTTATTTTCAGACCTTACCGGTATTTTCTGGGATTCGGCCTGTTTATTTTCTTCATTTTCTTATATATATTCGTTTGGATATTAATTAATGTATATCAGGCATACGAGACCACGGTGGTAACCAGTACTTACTTTGATGCCAGATTTTCACAGGCGGTAGCTGATGTTTTCAAAGAACGCCAATATGCCTTTTTAATCGGGGGATTTACGTTCATTGTAGCCCTGCAATTTTTTAGTGTCGGATTCCTCTCATTACAAAACAAAAGATATTTTGAAGAACTGTTTCACCTAAATTCGTCATGGAAAATGAAGAATACAAAATGAATTTTATATTTACATATCATACATCATTATAATTTATAGATCTTTAATAAAAATAAGCCACGAATGCACTAATAAAATATGTCTGAATTAATTTTATAAAGAAGAAAGCTATAAAATAGTTGGGATATGTATGGATGTCCATAATAATTTGGGAGCTGGCTTTTTAGAAATAGTATATAAAGATGCATTGGAATATGAAATAAAACTACAACAATCCATTATTAACCAATATATTATCGAAATAAAATTATCCAGCACGAATGCACTAATAAATTTATGTCTGATTTAATCCATGCCTGGAAAACCGGAAAAATAATATGTTCTTTATTAGTGCATTCGTGGCTAATTTATTAACAAAATAATAAGTGGAGCTATAAAATACTTATTCATGAAAAAGAATCTACTACTGACAGCCCTTGAAGGAATGAATGCAAAGGTCTTTTTTCTTATGCTATTTCTTTATCAGATCATTTTTATTTTTCAGGGATTGGATTTTTCGGATGAGGGGTTTTATGTTGTTTTCTATCAGCAAATTTTTCGTGATCCTCAATCGGTAATGTTCAATTTTATGTACTGGCTGATAGGTATTGTGGGAGGTGCTTTTGTTTACGTATTCCCGCAATCAGGATTATTGGGTATCAGATTATTAGGAGTAATTATTACGACTTCAACCATAATTTTAGCCTATAATCTTCTCAAAAAACACATCAGCATATTCCATTTACGGTTAGCGCTATTGTTGATCATCATTCTTATCAGTAACGATCCCAAAGAACTTAATTATGACAATTTATCGATGTTGTTATTTGTAGCATCCGTAGTTCTTTTGTTTGGAGGATTACAAGAAAATAAATTAAGTAAAATATTATTCGGTGGGGCATTGGTGGGGCTCAATTGCTTTACGCGTGTAACCAACATTCTGGGGTTGTCGCTCGCGTTAGGTATTATGTACTATGGCTATATGAACCGAAGTACCTCAAAATATGTAATAAAACAAATAGTTATATTCTTGGGAGGATTCTTATTCACGGTTTTTGCCATTTTATTAATCATGAAGCTGATTAACCACTTAAAACCATTCATCGATTCGGTGGGTATTGTTTTCCATATGGGTATGGACAAGGATAGTGATCATAACTTCAAATACCTGTTATTTAATTTCTTCAAAAAATATTTTCTGTCTGCATGTTATTTTGCGGTCATATTTGTGTTTGGTGTAGCCGCCACTTTAGCAAATAACTTCCTGCGATCTAAGAAAAAATTTAACATAAAAAATCTTTACACGATCTTGCTTTTTTGCTTTTTTGTTGTGGTTTGTTATTTAACGGTAATCGGAAGAATCAAGTGGGTGATGCTTCTATTTTTCATGATGGGTTTTACCGTTACGGCCACTTTATTGATTATCGCTAACCACCAAAATAAAAACATTAAACTTTTGACGTTTTTCGGTATTTTAATTTTATTCTTTTATCCCGCCGGAAGTGATGAATTTGTTGAAATGTTTTCGCTTTGGATTGCCTTCCCTATTGCTCTTGATTATTTTTTTAGTGTTAAGAAAATTGATAACATACTCTCCGTAACCAGGATGGGCCAACAGCAATCAATTGCACTTTTTATCGATGAAGTACAAATCAATCAGTTAAAAAAAATATTTATTTATACCAGCATCTTTATAGGCTTATACTACACTTACTATTACCCCTATTTTAATATCAATAACCGGATAACAATGCAATTTACGGTTGAAAATAAATATCTAAAGGCCATATACACCAACAAGGAAAGAGCCGATGTGGTGAATGAATTATTAAAAGAAAGTGCTAAATACGTAAAAAAGAATGATTATGTATTGGCTTATGATTGCATACCTATGTTTCATTATTTAACGGAAACCAGGCCATTTATGTATAATCCCTGGCCGGGAGCTTACTTGCCGGATGCGTTTCAAAATAAATTACAGGAATCACTGCTGGAAAAAAATAAGCTGCCTGTTGTAATCATACAGAAGCTAAATATGCTCAACAGTAACTGGCCTGAAAACACAAAGGAGATTGATTCGGGGAATACAGAAACCCAAAGACGCAATACTTGTATGATTAATTTTTTAAAGACTCATCATTACAGAAAAGTTTGGGAAAATGTAGCATTTGAAATACTTTTACCGGATGTTTCAAACATTGGTTATTGATCTTTATCCTAATCTCCCTGTAATTGTTGCCGGTATTCTTTTAACAATTGTTTTTGCTCCTTAGTAACTTCAGGATACGCCAATTTAAGATCGCCTAGTGTTTGACAAATGATTTCCGAAATTGCAAGGCGTGCAAACCACTTTTTATCAGAAGGTATTACGTACCATGGAGCATATTTCGCACTGGTTTCCTGAATGGCATCCTGGTATGCGTTCTGGTAGTCCTTCCAGTATTGCCGCTCTTTAATATCGGCAGCTGAAAATTTCCAATTTTTACTTTCGTCATCAATCCTGGAAATCAAGCGTCTTTTTTGTTCTTCTTTGGATATATGCAGGAAAAATTTAACAACCACAACACCATTTTCATACAAATACCTTTCATAGTCTCTGATTTGACGATAACGATTTTTCCAAATATCCTCAGTTATAAATTTCGGAGGAATTTGCTGGCTCTTTAAAAGATCATGCACTTTTACCACTAGTATTTCTTCGTAATAGGACCGGTTAAAAATGCCAATTTGCCCTCGTTCGGGAAGATTTTTATTGGCTTTCCAAAGATAATCATGATCCAGTTCCTCAGCAGAAGGTTGCTTAAAGCTATGTACAATAGTAGCTTGTGGATTTAAACCGTTCATAACATGCTTGATAGCACCGTCTTTACCGGCGGTATCCATGGCCTGAAAAATAATAAGCACAGCATATTTATCCTGTGCATATAGTTTGCTTTGCAAGTCGGCCATTTTGCAAATATTGTCCGCCATTTGCTTTTCACCCTCTTCCCTTGAATCAATTTTACCGGTAGAATCAGTGTCAATATCCGAAAGCTTGAATTTCGAATCCTGTTCAATTTTAAATTTTGCGGTGTTCATACACGAATATTGTTAAAAAGTCATTAAATTTACTATAAAAGAGCGATAAACCCTAATAATTTATCGACTTATAAAAATAAGGAACATGAAAATTGCTGCAATTATTCTTCTGGTCTTTGGTTTTTTTTCTATCAATCTTGTAGCTCAGCCTCAATTTTCCACAAAATCCAAAAAGGCAATTATGCTTTATCAGGAAGCATTGGCACATGCTAATCGTTATAATTTGGAAAAAGCAATACAGCTCCTTGAAGAGGCCTTAAAAGACGACCCAAAATTTATGGAGGCAATCGTTTTTCTGGGAGAAATATACGGCGATAATCATCAGGACTCACTTGCCATACTTACGCTCAAAAAAAGTATTGCGATCAACCCATCTTTTTTCCCACCTATTTATTCGAATATTGCCAAGTTAGAATTTGACAATGGAATGTACGAAGATGCCCTGGGACATATCACAACTTATTTCTCCTTCACCACTCAAAATCCAAAGTTCAGGGCTGAAGCTGAATTATTGATGAAAAGTTGCGAATTTGCTTTGGTTGCAGTTAAGCATCCCGTTCCATTTGATCCGCATAACCTGGGTCCTAATATCAATACGAAATACGATCAGTATTGGCCGAGTCTTTCAGCTGATGAACAAACGCTTGTATTTACCAGCCTGCTTCCCATCGATCCACACAATGAGGATGTGTATCTTAACCGGCAGGAAGATTTCTTCTATTCAACCTTCGAGGATGGGCAATGGACACCAGCGCGACCAGTTGGCCCGCCTTTAAATACACAGGGTAATGAAGGGGCACAGTCCATTTCAGCCGATGGTAAATTCATGATATTTACAGGATGTAACCGCCAGGATGGGTATGGAAGCTGCGATCTGTACTACTCAAAAAAAGAAAACGATCATTGGAGCGTTCCTAAAAATATGGGCAAACCCATCAACACCAAAGCTAAGGAGACACAACCCTCCATTGCTTCAGATGGAAAAACATTATATTTTGCAAGCAATCGTCCGGGAGGTAAAGGAGGTTTGGACATCTGGAAAAGTGTGCAGGCAGATAATGGCACGTGGGGCGAACCGGTTAATTTGGGGGACAGTATTAATACTGCTTTTGATGATCAATCACCATTCATTCATGCGGATAACCAGACCCTATATTTTTCTTCCAAAGGTTGGCCCGGAATGGGTCAGGCAGACCTATTCGTATCTCGACGCATTGGTGAAGATCACTGGAGTAAACCAAAAAATATGGGATATCCTATTAATACTCATTTTGATGAAATAGGTCTTATTGTAAATGCCAGAGGCAACAGAGCTTATTACTCATCAAACCGGGCAGGGTTTGGTGGACGTGATATATACTCTTTTGACTTGTATAATGAAGTGCGCCCGACGCCTGTTTCATACATGAAAGGCAAAGTGTTTGATGCTGTAACCAAACAACCGTTGGTAGCCCACTTTGAACTCATTGATCTGGCATCAGCCAAAAATATAATAGATGCTTATTCCGGCGGCGACGGAGAATTTTTGATCTGTATCCCTGAAGGCAAAGACTACGCCTTAAATGTCAATAAAAAGAGCTATCTTTTTTATTCAGATAATTTTACCATGAGCCATGGTGATTTTACCGAACCTTTTTTAAAAGATGTGCCTTTAAATCCTATCCGGGTTGGGGGAAAAGTGGTCATGAAAAATATTTTCTTTGATCTCGATTCGTATGGTTTAAAACCTGAATCCAAAATTGAGCTGAACAGGCTTGTCATATTGTTAAAAGAAAATCCAACCTTACAAATTGAAATAGGTGGACATACCGATAATACCGGTACACCGGATTATAATCAAAAACTATCCAAAAACCGTTCATTATCAGTAGCTAATTACCTAATAAACAATGGAATAGAAGGAAAACGAATAACTTCTAAGGGATATGGTGAAACACAACCCATTGCCGATAATAGTACTGATAATGGCAGA
>CAYZNC010000264.1:0-8212 GCA_964478555.1 uncultured Bacteroidales bacterium
ACCTCTTACGTCTTACATCTCATCATCTCACATCTATTCTCAATATCTGATCAGCCACCTGTATCTTCTGGCGCTGTCGCCGATTTTGTAAGCAAGATTTATTTCATGAGAGCCGAAGGTATGCTGTTGCAGAGGGGTAAGATTGTAATCAAAAACATAGGAGAAATAGAAGCGGTCCCATTTTAAACCTATCATAGTGCCAATTGCGGAACCGGTACGATAGCATAACCCCAGGTAATAATCGCGGTTGTAATAGACCCGCATTTGGAGATCGGCCTGAAATATCATTTTTTCCGTGCCTCTTAATAAAATCGACGGTTCGTAGGAAAAAGTGTTGTTCTCATTAAAACTTTTACCAGCCATGAGAAAATAATGACGGTATAAACGATAATCATAATTTTTTTCGCTGCCAATTTTAATCTGGGATTGAAAAAGATTAGCAACCGATAATCCGCAGTAGGAATTAGGATTAAGTAATTGAACACCAAAGGTTACATCGGGGACTAATACTTTATTTGAGAACGCATCGTTAAGCAATGGTTCCTGTTCGCGAAACTCGAGCTTGTCCTCCGCAATTTTAAATTGAAATGTGGAAGCTGCTAAACCGAATGATAGCTGCTTGTTATTCATAAAAATATGATATGCATAGGTTAACTGTGCACCGGTTCGGCTAATAGCCCCATTACGATCGTTAAATATGTGAAGTCCCAGGCCTACGCGACCACTATTTTTGGATACTCTTTTCCGTTTAAATAAAGGACTGTCTTTAACTTTGGAATTACTTCGAAGAATGCGACCCTGTATACTTATTACATTGGTTTTTGGTGAATTATCGAACCCTATCCATTCGTCACGAGAAGTTAAGTTGAAAGTAGTAAATCCATCTGCACCGGCCACAGCAGGGTTGTACATGCCATACTGGCTGTATATTGGCATTTGTTGTGCATTTACCATGATAACACAACTTAATCCTGTACAGAATAAAATTAACTTCTTACCAATTAAGCTCATGTGCAATATTTTCTTGCAGAACTTTAATACATTATTTTACTATGGTTATTACACCTTTTACAGGGTGCGAACCACATTTCGTATCGATGATATAATAATAGGAATCAAGCGGTAAACTACGACCATGGAATGATCCATCCCAAGGCGAAGGATAACCTGGTTCCGAACGATAAACAACAGTTCCCCAACGGGAGTAAACTTCAATAATGGCTCTTGGGTACATGGTACTTACCTCTACAGGATTCTTGGGGTCTCCGGCAAGGATTATCCATGTGTCGTTTTTCCCATCGCCATTAGGTGAAAAAGCGCTCGGTACATCCAAACATGCCGGATGTATAGGTAATAGGTTTATAGTGTCGCGGATTACACAGTTATTCATGTCTGTAATCTTGTAAATATATATGCCCGGCCTTATATGATCCAGGGAGGACGTTTTGTCGTTTGTATTCCAGATTATCTGATAGGGGGCAATACCTCCTTCTATTTGAAGGGTTATTGAACCTTGGTCGTCATCGTTGCAATACGGTTGAACAATGGAAGGGTTTCCGGTGATTAATGAAGGTTGGGATACTTCTATAGACTGGCTTAATTGACAGTTATTGATGTCGGCAACGGTTACTGTGTATTGTCCTGCGTTAATCTTATCAATTGTGCGGGTTGTCTGACTACCTGACCATGTGTAGGAGTATGGTGTGGTGCCACCCGTTACGGTTAAGGAGATATTACCTGTGGTGAAGCCATTACACAAAACATCCTGTTTGGTATATGCGATTCCGATTTTATCCGGTTGCGTTACGGTTATTTGTGATGTTCCCTGGCAATTATTCTTATCGAATACCAATACCGTGTATGTATTTGCACCAATATTGGTTAATATTTGAGTGGTGTCGCCGGTTGACCATTGATATTTATAAGGCGATTTTCCGCCGGTTACCCGTAGTGCAACACTAGCATCAGTGCTGCCGTAACAGGAAACATTTTGTCCGTTATGGTTTGAGGTAATCGAAGGCGTGACCGTTAAAGGTATGGGAGGATTAACAATGCCAGCATCAATAGTTTTGCAAAGGTGCTGATCGGTTACGGTTATAGCGTACGCTCCCACTGCAAGTCCCAGAATAGTTTGTGAAGTGCTGCCATTTGCCCATTGATAAGTATAAGATGGCGTACCACCTGTAATATTTGCCATCAAGCTGCCATCGGAGGCCCCGGAACAACTGGTAGGGGTGGAAGTGAAATTGATTCTGACAGAGTCAGGTTGAGTTAACCTGAAAGTATGCGTGAGTTTACAAAGATTCTTATCCGTAACTTCCAAGGTATAATGTCCACCGGTGAGGTTATTTTGGTTTTGTTGCAAGGGGGTCAACCCTCTGCCGTCGGATGTGGTCCACCGGTAGGTATAACCAGGTATGCCACCTTGTGGAGTAATAGCAATGGTACCGTCGTTGCTTCCGTGGCAGGATGTATTGGCGGCGCCATACAGTGAAAACGCGGAATCTACTTGAATAGCGGTTGGTTCCTGCAGGCTGTATGAATAATTTTTAGCACACAACCCTCCATAGGTAACTGTAACCAAATAAGTTCCTGCCGATAAGGTATGCTGATCTTCGGTACCTGTTGTTAGTCCGGTGCCATTGGCAGTTGACCAGTTATAACTATATCCTCCAAATCCTCCGCTTACCGTGAGATCGATGGTACCTGTCTGGCCACTGTGGCATGCAACTCCATAACCATTGAAAACAGGAATCGTATCCTTTACAACCAAAGGAACAGGTTGTGTTAATACAATGTTTTTACTTGCGGAGCAGAGTGTGTCGTCGTTAATGGTGAGCAAATAAGTGCCTGCACCCAAAGTGGATTGGGTTGGAGATGCAGGAATAATTCCGGAACCATCAACTGTGGTCCAGTTATAATGGTATTTTCCATAACCTCCGGTAACATTGGTAATTTGTATATCACCATTGTGGTCGCCGTCGCATTGAACGTTGAAATTGTTTGGGTATACCTTAACAGTGGAGTTATATTTGAGTGAATCGGGCTCTGTTAATACATCTGTGAAGGTGGTATAGCAACCTTTGTTGTCTTTTACAACTAAAGTGTAAGGACCTGCTTTAAGGTTGATAATATCTTTGGTATTCGCCGAATATCCATTAGGGCCACTCCACTGATAAGAAACGATGGTGGCTCCAGGAATAAATGGTTTATAATAACCGTTTGCCTGTCCCTTACATCTGATATTAAATTCAGGTACTGGCCCCGGGTAAATACCGAACGATGATTTATTGGGATTCCATGAAATATCGGGTGGTTGATTAATCGTGAAGAAGGTGTCCTTTGTACAATTGAGATTGTCAGTTACCGTAATATAATAGTTACCGGAATAAAGGTTAAGGATATCTTCAGTATAACGTGGATTATCGGGGCATGACCATGAGAACTGATAAGGCATAACGCCACCCTTGGTGGTAATGTATATTTTTCCTGTATTGCCTCCGGCGCACTGGCTATCTTTTAAGCTATCCAGCACAATTTGAAGGGTTGGATTTACTAATACCGTAATGACAAGTGGGATACCGTTACAATGAAGTGAACTATCCGCCTTTATGCCAAAAGGAGTAATGTTATAAGTTACCGTGTGAACAATATTATCTGAATTAAATAATTTTTGAATAATTGCTTTGGTAATAGGTTGTCCGTAACCTGTGGAGTTGCTGTAACCGGAAACCTTACCGGAAGGATCAGTGGCTGTCCACGTATAGCGTATGCCAAGTGTAGTAT
The DNA here is from genome assembly GCA_964478555.1 of uncultured Bacteroidales bacterium. Classification (GTDB taxonomy): domain Bacteria; phylum Bacteroidota; class Bacteroidia; order Bacteroidales; family JAAUTT01; genus JAAUTT01. The sequence goes on from CAYZNC010000264.1 coordinate 3,787, forward strand.
TATTGGCGCTGGCTGTGGCAATATTGGTATAGCTGTTATTGCAAATGTTGTTGTTCGAAGCTGTAATAGTAATGGTTGGTTCCACCCATATATCCACATCGATACTGTTAAAAGAGCAAACATTGTTGCCTGCAGCATCAATGGCGTGGGGAGTGATGGTGTAGGTGATCAATTGTTTATCGACACTGTTGTTAATAAGCGTTTGCCCAATGGCTGTTCCAAGTGAATTGTCATTACCCGCACTACCGGTTGCTCCGGTTATATTCGGATTACTACTTACCGTCCACGTGTACCGGATGCCATTGGTTGTAGTCCGAGTGCTGAGGGGCTTAATGTTGGTGGTACTGTTGCTGCATAAGGTATCGCTGGCGGCAATAATATTAATGGTTGGCTCAACCCAAACAGTGGCGATAACGGGAGTCTGGCTGCAACTATTATAATATGCAGGAGTTATAGTATAAGTAACTAATTTAGGGCTATTACTATTGTTCGTTAACGTTTGTTGTATGGAAATTTGTGTACCTGTTAAATTGTCTGAAGCGCCTGATATTCCTGGTGCGGAAACAGTCCATGTCCATGTGGTTGGGATGGTATTGGAAAAAGTAATATTGGTGGTTGTTCCGTTGCAAATGGTATCGGTAGTTGGAGTGACTGATACGGAAGGAGCTACTGGATATTGTACGGTAACTGTTGCCGTGCAGGTATTGGTATTAGCATGTTGATCGGTAACCTTAAGGGTAACATTATTAGGACCAACGTTCGAGCAATCAAAGGTATATTTATCTAATGAAAAATTTAGATTAGCAGGCAAGGTACAATTATCGGAACTGCCATTATCGATCATTGCAGGAGTAATGGTTGCAGAGCCCAAAGCATCAAGCTGAACAGTGACTGGTTTACAAAGTGCAGTTGGAATCACATTATCCTCAACGATAACAGTTGCGGTGCAGGTATTGCTATTTGTATGTTCATCGGTAACGGTAAGTGTAACGATATTTGGCCCGATATTCGAACAATCAAAGGATGTTTTATCCAGTGCAAAAGTAAGATTAGCAGGCAGTGTACAATTATCGGAGCTGCTATTATCGATCATCGCAGGGGTAATGGTTGCGGAACCCATGGCATCAAGTTGAACAGTAACTGGTCTACAAAGTGCATTTGGAATCACATTATCCTCAACGGTAACAGTTGCGGTGCAGGTATTGCTATTTGTATGTTCATCGGTAACGGTAAGTGTAACGATATTTGGCCCGATATTCGAACAATCAAAGGATGTTTTATCCAGTGCAAAAGTAAGATTAGCAGGCAGAGTACAATTATCGGAGCTGTTATTATTGATCATCGAAGGGGTAATGGTTGCTGAGCCCAAAGCATCGAGCTGAACAGTAACTGGTTTACAAAGAGCATTGGGAATCACATTATCTTCAACGGTAACTGTGGCGTTACAGGTATTGCTATTTGTATGTTCATCGGAAACTGTAAGGGTAACATTATTGGTTCCGATGTTCGAACAATCAAAGGATGTTTTATCCAGTGTAAAAGTAAGATTAGCAGGCAGGGTACAATTATCAGAGCTACCATTATTAATCATGCTGGTGTCGATTGAAGCATTTCCGGTAGCATCGAGTTGAACGGTTATATTTTTACAAACTGCTATTGGCTTAATCGTATCCTTGACGGTAACTGTTGCAATACAGGTCTTGCTGTTAACGTGTTTATCAGTAACGGTAAGGATAATATTATTCACTCCAATATTTGAGCAGTCAAAATTCGTTTTGTCCAAAGTAAAGGTAAGATCAGCAGGCAAGGTACAATTGTCAAAACTGCCATCATCGATCATGCTGGTGTCAATTGAAGCATTTCCGGTAGCATCGAGTTGAATGGTTGTATTTTTACAAGCGGCTACAGGTTTAATCGTATCCTCTACGGTAACTGTTGCTGTGCAGGTAGCCTGTTTTCCTTGGGTATCCTTTACAGTCAGTATAACTGTTTGGGGACCTATATCAGCACATGTAAAATCTTTATTATTCAAACTTAAAATAGGAGAGCCACAATTTACTGTTGAATTATTATTAATCATTGCTGGGGATATGGAAGCATCGCCAGAGGCATTAAGCTGAATAACAATGTCCTTACATATGGCAACAGGTGTTACATTGTCTTCAAATCCTGTACATTTTTTGCTAACGGCAAAAGATCCAACGTCGGTTCCGGTAAGTGACTTTTCATATGGGTTACTTCCGCCTGCTGGTGCTGAAGCATTGGCCATCCAACTTGTTCCATCATAGTAACTAACATTGCAATCGTTTCTGTTAAATGAACTACCTTCATCCGCACTATTCCATTGAGGTGTAATTGTGAGGTTTGAACCTCCGGCATTTTCTTCGTCTATTTGCCACGTCATTTTTACACAATCTTCCAGGAAACCTACATCCGTACCGCTTGATAATCCATTATCGGTTACTTTAGGGAAAACATTTACAGAATAATTGTCAGCAATACCTCCACTATTGTTAAGGATTATTGGAGTGTATGAGGTAGAAGTCCCTACCGGAAAAACCTTGTCTATGCCTGCAACATATTGAATGAGTGAGCCACTGTTTTCTGCTATGATATATTTTGAGGCATCATAATTTAGAATTTGACCTGATGAATTAATGGTAAGGTTATAGGTATTTATATCGATAAGCCCGTTGTTCAAGATTAAATTATTTGCTACAGCATTATTACCCTGTAAGGTTTTTACACCCCCGCCGGAAATAATAAGATTGCAATAATCAAGACTTGCAAATATTTCCTGATTGCCGCTACGTTTGTAATTAACAGTACTGGCCACTGGGGCTGTCGTCAAGGTACCGATAGAATTGTTCGCGCCAAGCAAATTCAAGGTATGCAAAAGGTTACCCCCGCTCATGTCTATGGTGCCTAAACCACTAAGGTCATCACTTATAGTAACTGTTTTTGTTGCAGTACCACTAAATGATAATGTACCATCAATATCTGCTGTGCCTATGTTACATATTGTAGTAGTAGTGCCTAAATCCAAAGTACCCGATGTAACTAACAGATTATTTGATATTGTAAGGGTATTACCTGTTACTGGGTTCACGTACCCACTTGATTTATTAATAGTGAGGTTATAAAAGGTTTCTCCCGGATTTATTACTGTTATCGATTGGTTATTAGCTCCAGTAAAAATAACAGTGCCATTATTTTGGTTAAATGTGCCATTATGAATCCAATTACCCTTAATAGTGATAGTAAAGTTGGAGTTGCTTACGTCAAGTGCTGTTAATGCGCCAATTGTAAGGTTGCCATTTACCGTAATGTCTCCTGCAAGTGTTTTTGTACCACTTGTGGATGTAGATAAATTTCTATAGTTTTGACTTGCAAAAATCAATTGATTAACATTACCATTATAATTTATAGTACTGGCTGTTGAAGGGGTTAGTGTACCAATTGAATTATTGATACCTCCGAGATTTAAAATATGCGGTTTACTGCCTCCACTCATGTCTACAGTGCCTCCACCGCTCAGATTCCCGTTAACCGTAAGTGTACGTGCTATTGTAGCGTCAAATGTTAGAGTTCCATTTACTGATAGATTGGCACATTGTGATGGTGTGTTAACTGTAATTATATGTCCGCCTTGAATGATAACATCATCTCCTAATTGCGGAAATGACCCTGTAAAAGGAACAGATGTCCAATTCGCGGAGTTGTTCCAATTGTAGGGGGCTCCACCCGTGGGATTAGAAGTATATACAGCACCGTTTAGATTTGTGAAAATTACAATTACCAATAACCAACATAAAATTACCTGTTTCGCATAGCGCATAACGTTTCTTTCCCGTAAATGGGAAGAATATTTCTCCAGGGGCAGTATGTTTAACAGATCCCTCATGATTTGATTAGAAAAAATGAAAATTCGAATAAACTCAAATGAATCAACCTTCTAATCCTACAATTAAAATTGTACAAAATACTTCCTTCTTCATTTTTCAGGACCTAAGCAATAGTAATTCAGTCCTTTGTGGTTAGGTGTCAAACTTTACACATTCCAACGAACTTTTTACGATAAAAAAGATCAAAATGTTTTGCTATTCGACTATTTATTAACAAATTATTTAATTTTGGACGGCTAAAATGTGGAGTAATTTTTATTAAGTTATTTACGCATAGAATTTCCCAAGGTTAAAAAATTTTGACGGTTAGATAATAAATTACTATCTAATGAATTAAAATTGATGACGAATGGTTAAAAAGTGGGGATTTATTTAACTTTTTGTCGTCGCCGGGCACCTATATTTTAAAAATTGTAATGGGTGGTAAAACGAGCGAATGGAAGATTGTGAAGGAATAAAAGATTATGATTCAGTTTCGACACTTCCAGTCCGCCAGCTGGCGGAACTGGAAGGTCTTTCGC
>CAYZNC010000264.1:8312-9520 GCA_964478555.1 uncultured Bacteroidales bacterium
GATTCAGTTTCGACACTTCCAGTCCGCCAGCTGGCGGAACTGGAAGGTCTTTCGCTTCGACCTTTTGCTAAACATTGGGTGGTTCTTGTTTTCTTTCGTTATTTGGTTAACCACACCTTACTGCGGACCAGCAAATTAAGTTAGTTGCAAAACCTGCCAGCGTCTTTTTCTGACCTGGCAGCGTTGAAAACCTCAATTAAACCCATTTAACCCTGTAAGTGGGGTTAATTGTCGACCGACCCATCAGAAACCGAAATAATCAACCCAAATTAACAATTTATTCAAATCCATTCCTTTTTCCAATTGGATTTTCATTTTACCTTTGCCTTCTTATGAATCGCTCGGAGTTTTTAAAATCGATAGGAATAGGTGTTGCGCTGTGCTACGCCAATCCATGGCTGGCAGAGGCAATGAAAGATCCGGAATTTTCCAGGGTTCTGTTTGGAGATTCATTTTTTTGGGGTATTGCAACATCCGCATACCAAACTGAAGGAGCGTGGAATATAGATGGTAAGGGTGAATCTATTTGGGATAAATTTTCAAACAAGGGTAAAATTAAGGATAACAGTACCGGCAATGTTGCCAGCGACTTTTACCACCGGTATGGAAGTGACCTGAAGCTTCTAAAGGAGCTAAACTTTAAAAACTTCAGGTTCTCATTCTCATGGTCGCGGTTGTTGCCTGAGGGTACCTGAAATGTTAACACCAAGGGAGTTGACTTTTATAATCGTGTGATCGATCAATGTCTTGAGTTGGGCATTGAACCCTGGGCTACTTTGTATCATTGGGATTTACCTCAGGTGCTGGAGGACAAAGGCGGTTGGACGAACCGTGATATTTTAGGATGGTTCTCCGAGTACACACAGCTTTGTACAAAGAAATTTGGCGACAGGATACACCACTGGTTAGTTCTTAACGAGCCAATGGCATTTACAAGCTTGGGTTACTTTATAGGCATGCATGCGCCAGGACGCATAGGCATCAATTCATTTCTAGCCGCTATTCACCATGCAACTTTATGTCAGGCAGAGGGAGGCCGGATTATCCGTAATAATGTCGCCAATTCACATATTGGAACTGCCCTCTCGTGTGCTTTTATAGAACCATATAAGGCTAAGCCAAAGTTTCAACGCGCGGCTAAAAGGTTGGACGTCATGATTAACCGGCTTTTTATTGAACCTGCGCTCGGTATGGGCTACCCCATGAAT
>CAYZNC010000265.1:0-9480 GCA_964478555.1 uncultured Bacteroidales bacterium
TGTTGGTTTTTCCGTATTATCAATTAGAATAAAATTCTCTCCGGCTTTATTTATCAGACCTACCAGCTTTTCTTCCGTATCTATTTCCTTTCTGTTATATTTAATTACCTTGAATTTTCCTTTAATGCCCGGAGAAGACGATTCAATGAGGTAATCGATGCCTGGCTTTAATGTTTCTTCATTCATTTTTAAAGATATTTCACCAGGAAAAGTATTTATAGGAATATCAAATTTTTGATCATACGATTTTCCAAAAGGGATTAATCCAATTCTTTTATATTCACCGGAGATAAATTCAGCTGCAAGCGTATTGCCACTATTCGTGTAGCCCCTTCCGTGTAATTCAGGAGAAGCTAATTTTTTAACAACGGATTTTGCATATTCAATATTTTGCGCATTGGAAATCGAACTTAGCATTAAAAAAATCAACGGCATTATCCATTTTAATTGACACTTCCAGGTTTGACAACGCAGGAAGGTATTGCAGGTAGCTAAACCTGGAAGCGTACGAAGTTCCTTCCAGCGTTGAGTTAAGTCGTTCGCTAAGTTTTTCCTCATAAAATTTTAATTAAATCCATGGGATAGTTTAAAAAATACTTTGCGCCATTTAAGGTTAATTCATCTTTCGTTCGGAAACCCCACAACGCTCCTACAGCATACATTCCGGCGTTATTTGCAGTTTGCATATCAACACCGCTATCGCCAACATAAATCATGTTTTCAGGCCGAATCCCCAATTTATCGCTAATTTGCAAAGCAACCAGGGGATTTGGTTTTTTATGCGCTTCAGTGGTTAATCCGATTACTGCTTCGAAATTCCAATTTGGCAACAAAGCCAATACGATTTTCTTAGTGAGCTCATCGGCCTTATTCGAAAATATTGTTAATTTCAATTTACGTGAAACCAATTCATCAAGTAAATCGCTAATTCCATCATACAGTTTTGTCTTATTAAGGCAGTTATTACGATATAAATCAATCATGGAATCAAGACATTTATTAACTAATTCCTCATCATGATTTTCGGGTAAAGTTGATCGTACGAGATTTCTAAGACCATTGCCCACAAAATGCTTGTAGGCTTGAGTTTCGTGAATAGGGAAATTGTGCTGTTGAAGAACACTATTCATAGCATCGGCTATATCTTCAAATGAGTTAATGAGTGTTCCATCTAAATCAAAGATCAATCCTTCAAATTGACGCTTATTTTTCATTTGCAATTTTTAAATTAAATTATTCGCGTTTTTACATGACGGTGTGATGAATAGACGGGTTTGGCAAGTTATTTTTTAATCATCTACTTCAGGCAGAAAAAACTCAACTTTCCCACAAATGGGACAACAATATAAATCAAACGAATCCCTATTCGTAAATAACTCAGACAAATTGTCTAATTTTCCAGTGCTGGTCTCATGAAATTTGAAATTACCTTGATATTCAAGCTGTACGTTACATCTGAGGCATTCGATATGTTTTGGAAATTGAGCCGGGGGGTCGTTCTGTTCATTTAATACCTTTAAATCATATTGGCAATGGGGACAATAATTTTGCGAAGTTTCAATTTCACGGTTGCATCCGGGGCAAATCAATTTAAAATCACTATCATCGAGCACTTTCTCAGCATTGAAGCAATATTGACAATTCCAGCACAAATCAAAATTATCTTCAACCTCAGCATTACAATTTGGACAAATTCTCATAATTGAAATAATTTAGATATTTAATATAATAATAATTTTTCGCAACAAGAAATCCATTGTGAAAAATTATACCACTTTTTATAGATAAGCAGCAATTGACCATTGGAGCTACGTTCCTGTTAATGGAAGTTGACGGCTTCAATGTTCGGCCGCAACCTTCTTTTTATGAAACAGTAAAATATAAATTCCTTGTAAAACCAATGTTGTTAAAGTAGCGAATAGAAATGTCCAACCAATTCCTATAGTTGAAATAAACTGTCCCACTATAAGAAAAAAAGATGCGAAAGAAAACGAACCAATAACAATGCCTTTTAGAAGTTTGGTGGTTGCATTAGCGCCGTACAAAAAATGGGTTGAGCCTGCGAAAATTGTTCCATAAACAGGCAATGGAGCTAATAACCCGCTTAATTGCGCCCCTAAAATTTTTGAGCAATTTGTTAAACCTATTATAAAAATTGTTGCAACTATCATTCGCAAAGGAATGTCCCACATGGGAGGTGTAATTTGTATCTGATCGTCCTTATATTCAGGAAATGAAAATAAAGTTGCTGAGAGAGAAACAACCACGAACAAAAAAGATGTGTAAAGATTAAAATTAACCCGGTTTAGAAAGAAGGTTACTATAAAAAAAGCGCCCCAACTTGTTAATAAACAGATTGTCCAGTGAAATAGCTTTGCGGTCCAGGCATACGTAAGTGAGAATACACCGACAGCAATAATTCCTAATAAAATTCCTTTTGAAGATGTTATTGCAAAGGTAATTCCATGCTGTAAGGCAAGTATAAATGCAATTGGCCCTGAAGTCAGTGGCAAACCAACTAATAGTCCGCTTATGGTGTGTCCATATTTTCTGCTGGCTAAAGTTGTCAAACCGATTAAAAGTGGAGCAATTAATATTTTGATAATGAGTATAGGCATTAGTAGTAATTTGGGTATTAATTCAGAAAATACTCCTTTTTTTATCTCCAAATATTTAAGGAAACAGATTTATGTGGTTTTAAAGTTTTTTTAGATATTGGATTGAAATTTTTTTCAAATCGCCATCAAATGCATTTGCGGAACTAATATAAAGTTTGAAATTGCTTTTATAAAAATAGGGAGGAATTTTCACGTAGAATGCATAATCATTTGTTTGTTGCTGACGGCTAAGCGCATTAATAATTCTTATTTTATTAAGTTTTACTGAATCTCCGATCCTGAGTTCCGAATTTAGATAACAACCCCACAGTCCTGCGCTATTCAATTTAATTCTCGATTCCACTTTCAGCCAGTTGTCACCTGTTTTTTCCTTGGCTGAATCTTGTCCTATTTTAGATTCAAACAAAACTTTGCTGGCATATTCCGGAATATTAATATTCAAAGAAGTGTCGGCAACCCACAAAACTTGTTTTATATATTTTTTCTCATTATTCAACCGCTCATCGGTGTCGAGCAAACTCATGTCAAGAGGCGACGGATGCGGGTTTAAATAGATGCTGAAATAATATTTTCTGTTCATATCGGTACAATGCAGGATAAATTGATTGTATTGTTTAATTTGAAAGAGATTTACAATAATGAGATAAATACCTAAAACGTAAAATAAATAGCTCCATTTATTTGTTTTGATTCGGTTTATGAAGGCTGCCAGTGGCAATGCAAATACCGGATAGCTTTGGGAAAGCGCTCTGGTCGAATAACTCGCACCGTATTGCCAGTCGTGCCATGCAATAATAATATAAATGTTGAGCAAGCAAAATATGATAACCGAATATCTAAATGGAAATTTTTTTATAAAAAACAGGCCTATTATAAAGAAAATCGCAATAGGCGTATAAATAAACCAACCTTTTTCCCACCCAAATAATACCCTGAAATGTGGCGACAGAAATTCCCATTTGCTCCCTACATCGTACACAAACGAACCTGTAGCTAATTTCCAATAAATAAGTTGTGGGAGAACAGCCAGGAATCCAAAAATTCCAAGAAAATACAAATGTGATTTATGTTGCTTTACCATTTTCCATTTTTCTGCGGATAATTCTTTTGTTTGAGTCCCCCATAGCAGCGGAATAAAAAGCATGATGGCTTCAGTAGGTCTGCTGATTGTAGCAAGCCCTATAATAGCGCCAATTGATGAAGCCCATAATATGGAGGGCTTTTCGTGCCATTTTATAGTAAAATAAAGAACCAGAACATACATGGGGAAAATATAACCATGGCTTTCGGCGCCGTCTATTGAAATGTATTGAATAACATTAGAGGCAAGCATCAATAATAACAACGTCAACGTGGTTACGTAGTCATTAAAATATTTTAATAGAATTCTGCGAAGAAGAAAAAGCGCGAGGATACAGTATACGATTGCTCCCATTGCAATAGCAAATTGATAAGGCGGAGAAAACCCATCTGTTTGATAGCCCCATTTTTCTGCAATCATATGTCCCGTAAAAAAGAATGGGCTTTCCATGATTGCCACACCTGCCAGGTATTTGAAAGCGTAATGTCCGCTTTTGCACCTGTTTGCCTGATATAGTGTACCTCCCGAAACGGAATATTTTTTTTCTATTTCAGGAAACCACGCAAGTTCTTTGAAATCATGGTAAATAAAAATTGAAGGCAGGTAAAAATAATATCCCAGATTATCCCAGGTGGTAACTTTCAAGGGAGAATCCTTTTTGTATCCTAACGGTGAAAAACGATATGAAACAATAATAATGCTTATTATAAAGCAGGCAAGAAGCGAGTATTTATTTTTCATAGATTAATTTGAGATGGGTAGTAATTTGCAGCGTTGGGCATATGAGTATCGGCTTTTCCAAAGAAGTCGCTGTGACCTGAATCATAAACTAAATTAAGTACTGGCGCAAGTTTATCATTTGATTTATTCTTTTGCTGATGGCTTTTTGGTACACCAAGTGTCATATTCCATTAAGATCAATTTAATATCCTTAAGATTTGTTTTTGTTGGTATGCTATCCAAAAAATCTTTCTCAAAACCATAAAGCTTTAATAAATCAACCAAAGACTTTATATCGTCTGTTAGTTCAACTTTTTTTAATCCGATAGAATCGTTAAATAAATAGTAATCATAGTACACATAGGAATCACCTTTAGTGATATCGGTAGTATTAGTTTTCATATTATTATTATTCACACGAATTACATCTTCATAAAGAGCCACCTTTCCGCTATATTCTAAGTTTAAGAATCGAACTATCCGTCGTTCTTTCTTAAAAAAATTCTTTGACACAATAACAAATCGCCGGAATGTATAATTTATTGATTTATAATTAAAGCCAAAACCCAAAATATCTTCAGGCTTAAAAGTCTGAAAGGTGTTTTTTTGACGGTTCTTAAACGACACTTCAAAATGGAATGACTCCAGGTTAGTACCACTCATAATCCAACCTCCTGTGATCCTGTTAAAATTGGGTACTTTAATCTCACCATATAAAGTATCCGAGTTCTCTGTGATAATATAACCGGTTACCTTTTTTGCTTCGCAAAATTCATTTGTTAAGGGTAACATACATAAAAACAGCATAAATTTGATCATCACCTTTTGCATAAAAAATTGTCTATGTTTTTTTCCTCATGAGCGCCTTGAAATAACTTAAAATAATCGATTTGTTATTCTTTAAGCCTCACAATTTCTAATTTCGAAAGTAGCTCCTTTATTTCGTAACTCCTAATATTTAAGGGAAACCGGGTTGGATAGGAGATACTTTTAATTTAATACTGTCCCCGCATGTTACAAATTACTCGATTGGCTGCTATATTTTTTCTTTTTATCAGTCTCCATTTTAATCTTTTCATATTTTGTTTGATCCTGTTTAGCGTTATCTTTTAACCCCAATTTTTCATAGGACATACTTCGCATTAAATAACAATCAGCAGAATTAAATCCAAGATCCGTTTTTAATTTCCATTTAATCTTGCGATATATCTAAATCCGAGCCATATTTCTGGTTTTTTATATACTTGTATAGAATCGTAATGACATTGATTGGCGAATGTTAAATAATTACCTCCCTTGGCTATTCCTTTGTCAGCTGTCATTTCGGAGACGTTGCCAAAAATGTCAAAACCCGCATTTGGACAAGGTTCCCAACCCCCGATACCTAATTGTTGTGATTTTGTAATCTTAGGATTTTCCAGGCATGCACAATGAAATTTGTAATTAAAAGTAGGACAACCTTTTTTAGTTATACTATCTTGGAATCCTCGTTTTTTCATAGATTCTCCTAGACAAAAAACCGCAATATCAATCCATTGTTGTTGAGTTGGTAAACTATACACTATTTTATTGCCTCCTTGTACTTTTGTTTTCCATTTACAAAATTCAACTACTTGCTCATAAGTCAGACCCGTTATAGGGAAATAATAAAAAGGGCAAGCTGACCTACGATAAATATCTTTATCATATTTTATAAAATCATCGCATTTTTTGCAGAAAAAGCCAATTGGTTGTCCCGTTTCTGAAGCTAAAGTTTTGTCGTATCGATTAGATTTATGTTTGAATAATTGCCAAACTTCTGATTCAACAGCAACACTATCTGGCAATATCTTATTAGCAGCAATTGAACCTTCTTGTTTTAAAATCCATGAGTAATAACTTACCCATTCACGAACCGTAACTTCACACTCATAAAAATATAAATTCTTACTAATTTTTATGCAGCCGAGTGAAACTTCATTTACTGTTGAATAAGTGAACAAGTTAATCGCAACATAAGACAATATCAATAAAAACGAAACTCCTATAATTTTTTTGATTTTTGAATTTGATTTCATGTTTTTTATTTCTTAATAAAACAATAATTTAGTTCTTTGGTAATTCCTTAAAATGGCAGTTCTTTTGTTTTTTAATATTGTGGGCATTACTTGATTGACAGCTGAACCATTTTTATTTAATGTTAGGCGGTGGCGGCTTTTTAAAACTGATCATTTTCTCCAATTTGTAATGAGGTTTACCCCTTTCATATTCGGATGAGTCCTCACTAAAACAACAATAATCTATTTTTCCATCAAATGTATTTGAAAAATAAAACTTGTCCAATCCTAATAGTTTAAATCTCAGCTTAGTTTTATAATTACCGGATTGTGGAATGTCCATTACAAATGAATTTGCCATTTTGGGTAAAACAGTTCTATTAAAATAACTATTACCACATTTGCTAAAACGCCAATATTCAATTGGTTTCCACTCATTATTTAAATCTAATGCTTCTAAGATGCAGAGATATAGCCAATCCTGCATTTGCACGATAATTGTATCCTTGGAATTATTTATAAGCCAGACCAGTTGTTTTCCAGTATTATTAACAAGGTGAATTGAATCCGCCTCTCTTTTGTTTTTATTTAAAATTTCTGTTATTTGTTTATTAGTTGGTTTTGCTCTTTCAGTCTCCTCCAGATACCTCAATGCTTCAAAAGTATCCATGGATTGACGTCTGGCATACTCCTCTCTAAAGGATATAAAATCATGAGCCTTAGTATTTGTATCGACAAGGATTATAAAATCATTTTTTAAACCTTTAATTTGTGGAACGGGTGTATCAACTCCATGTTCATAATATGCACGACTCATCAGTCCTTTAGCACATTTAGGTTCCTCTATCCTGATTTTACAAGAAATCAAGACATATACAATTGCGATTACACTTAAAATTCTCATGTGAGCTATTTTTAATCTGGCACTGAATAAATTAAAATGATCCTTTTATTTTCTAAGTTTACCGTTTATACCTTCGAAAATACCTTCTTTATTTCTTATCTCCAAATATATAAGGGAAACATCGCTGGATGCGAGATTCGCTTCAACCGAGAAGAAGGGTTACGAATCTCACATATTACGTAAAGTTGCCCGGTAGCCGGCGGAGCGATCTACCAGATTGGCAAGCGTTAATATTTTAAGTTTTGTAAATAAGCAATTAAATCACTTAATCCTAAATGGTTTCACTTTCCATATCTTTTCACAATAATCCTGGATGGCCCGGTCAGATGAGAACTTGCCCATTCTTGCCACATTCATAATTGTCATCCTGTCCCATTCAGCGGTGTTTTTCCAGGTGTCCGCAACTAAATCCTGACAGGCAATGTACAATTGATAATCGGCCATAAGCATATACGGATCATGCCACAACAAGTTGTCGGTGATGGGCTTAAAGAGGTTGCAGTCGCCTTGGGAAAAACTGCCTGAATTAATCATATTGATCACTTCGCGCAACGTTTCATTGTGATCATAAATAAAGTGCGGGTTGTATCCATTACGTTTGGCTTCTTCCACCTGGGCGGCGGTGAGGCCAAACAGGAAGAAATTATCGTTACCCACTTCTTCTCTTATTTCAACATTAGCTCCATCGAGCGTGCCGATGGTGAGGGCTCCGTTCATGGAAAACTTCATGTTGCCGGTGCCACTGGCTTCTTTGCCTGCTGTTGATATCTGTTCTGAAAGGTCTGCTGCAGGGTAAATATGCTGCGCATTGGTTACGTTGAAATCGGGGAAGAAAACCACTTTAAGCCGGTCTTTCACATCATGATCGTTGTTGATTACATCACCTACCGAGTTGATCAGCTTGATCATAAGCTTAGCTATGTAATATCCGGGTGCTGCCTTGCCACCAAAAATGAATGTGCGAGGCACTATATCAATGTTTGGATTATGCTTAATACGCAAATACAGCCTAATGATATTCAATACATTAAGGTGTTGCCGTTTATACTCATGAATGCGCTTTACCTGTATGTCAAACATCGAAGAAGGATTAACGAGTATGCCTGTCCTTTCTTTGATTAACGCTGCGAGAAGTTTCTTATTCTCTAGTTTTACATTCCTGAATTGTTCCCTAAAGGCGGCATCATTGGCAAAAGGTTCCAGCTTATGCAGTTCATTGAGATTGCCGGGCCATTTATCACCAATTGAATCTGTGAGAAGCATGCTTAGTCCGGGATTACTCAATAAAATAAAGCGACGCGGTGTTACTCCGTTGGTAACATTATAGAAGCGTTGTGGAAACATCTCCACCCAATCAGGTAACACTTGCTCCTTAAGAAGTTGGGTATGCAGTGCTGCTACACCGTTAATTGCGCAACTGCCTGCACAAGCAAGGTTAGCCATGCGGACGTATCGTTCTCCGTTCTCATCAATGATAGACATTCTCGAAATTTTGCCCCCATCGTTCGGGAACTGCTTGCTTACTTCTTTCAGAAAGCGGTAATTAATTTCATAGATAATCTCCAGCACGCGCGGCATCAGGTATTTGAAGAGGCCTACATGCCAATTTTCTAACGCTTCCGGAAGGAGGGTGTGATTCGTATAACTGAACGTTTTGCAAGTTGTACCCCATGCAGTGTCCCAATCAATATTATATTCATCCACGAGTAAGCGCATGAGTTCAGCTACTGATACTGAAGGATGCGTATCGTTAAGTTGTATGGCCCATCTTTTATGAAAATCCTGTGGCTTGCCTCCATATCTCAGAAGTATGCGCATCATATCCTGCAGGGAGCATGAAACAAAGAAGTACTGCTGTTTGAGGCGCAATTTTTTTCCTTCGAGCATTTCATCATTGGGATATAGTACTTTGCAGATATTTTCCGACTTTACCTGATAATCTACTGCCTTGTAATAATCGCCATGATTGAATGACGAAAGGTCAAACGATTCCTCGGCTTCGGACTTCCACAGGCGGAGAAAGTTGCATGAGGGTACATTGTATCCCATCTCAGGAGAGTCGTAGGGAATTCCCTTTACCATATAGTCGTGGTTCCACCGGTAACATGTGCGTCCCTCCGA